>JBDTTZ010000320.1:0-14113 GCA_040008015.1 Gemmatimonadota bacterium | reverse complement strand
CCAAAATTGGCAGACCCATATGATAAACAGTGAGTTAAGTCAGGTCAACGGGCGGAATTAGACGAGGTTGCCGATGCGGCAAGAATTACTGGAAATGGCGGCGTCTCTGGGGCCAGGAAAAGCCGAGGTCTGCCGCCGTTGCAGTGCGGCAACGCTGAGGGTGATAAGGCTAAATTGTGCTCTAAGTAATTCAGTGACTTGGTTTTAGGTTCGTTATGGCTGCCCTCGCACCTTCACCGGGAAGGGAACGCCCCCGGCCGGAGCGAAACCGGAAGCGCCAAGCTGCCCCGCGAAGTTCTGGCCCCAGCAGTACACCACGTTTTGAACGGTGATCCCGCAGGTATGCTCCGCGCCGGCACTGATGTTGGAGAAGCTCAGGCCGCCGATGACCTCCACTGGTGTCCTTTGTAGTTGCCCGTAGTTGAGAATGGAACCATTGCCTAGCTGGCCGTAATTATTGGCTCCCCAACAGTAGCCGGCGCCGCCGGTGGCAACTCCGCAGACCTGGGTTCCGCCGACGCTCAACGATGTGAACTGGATTCCTCCCGGCACCAGGGCGGGAGCCGGATTGTTGAACGACTCGGGCCAGCACCAGGCGTCGCCGTTGGCGGTGAGGCCGCAGGAGCCGCCGCTTCCGGTCACGACCGTCGTGAAGGAGAGCCCGCCCTGGACCGGCAGCGGTAGCGGACTGTCGATGTGAACATCGTTGCCCAACTGCCCGTTGTAATTGTCTCCCCAGCAGTAGGCCGACCCGGCGGCGGTCAATCCACACTCATGCGACCATCCGGAGGCAATGACGTCGAGGGAGAGGCCGGTGAAACCATTCAGGAAAAACGAGCCTCCCCAGCACACCCCACCCGTTGCGGTCAAACCGCAGGTGTGAGAGTCTCCTGGTGCGATTTGGAGAATTGGTGATGCGGATAGAACGGCGGTGGGAGTGACTCGGCTGGTCGTTGAGCTGTCGCCGAGCTGTCCGTTGCCATTGTATCCCCAGCAGTAGGCGGAGCCACCGGTCGCGATGCCGCAGCCATGCTGCTCTCCGGCGCTCACCGACGACCAGGTCAGCCCGCCGGCGATCAGCGAGGGACGACTGAACGATCCATGGACGAGCCCGTTCCCCAGCGCCCCAAGAAATTGTTGCCCCAGCAATACCCTGACCCGCCCGCGGCAATTGCACAAGTGAAGCCCCCGCCCGCGGTCAGCTCCAGGACCGAGAATGGGTCGAAAACCAGGAGCTGCGCGCTGTCGGCCAGTGCATCGATAGTGGCGTAGACCGTGACCGGGCCGGCGGCGAGCGTGGTGACGAGACCAGTAGGGGAGACCGTGGCCACCGAGGGGTCGGAGGTCGCCCAGGTAATGTCGCCGGGAAGGATCGAATGACCGGTGCCGGTCACCGTCTGGGCAGAGAGACGCAGCGTATCCCCAGCCCGCAGAGTATCCGCCGCCCGGCGGCCTCAATTGATCCAGCAGCATCGCGGGGCCCCGCGGCGTCATTGCACGCGGCGGTCGCCAAGGCGCCGAGGACTCCGAGGAGGCGGAACGGATTGTCCAGGGAATGCAGCTTGGAAGCAAACGGCTGAGGCATCATGGCTGGCCTCTGACCTTCACCGGATAAGGTATCCCCCCGGCATCCTCAAATCCGGAAACCCCCAGTTCGCCCGACCAGTTAGACCCCCAGCAGTACGCCACACCGTCAGTGGCGATCCCGCAGGAGTGTCCCGATCCTGAGCTGATGCTGGAGAAGGTAAGACCACCGGCCACCGGCGCCGGAATGAGCTGGTCATTGAACTGGATATTTCCATTGCCGAGCTGACCCGAAAAATTCTGGCCCCAGCAATACGCCACGCCACCGCTGGTCAAGCCACAAACATGATCGAACCCGACACTGAGCTGAGAGAAATGAACCCCGCCGGGAACCAGACTCGGATCCGGCTGCTGATAAGCCGAGGGCCAGCAGTAGGCGTCGCCAACGGCTGTGATTCCGCACGAACGTCCACCGGCGGTACCAATAGATACGAAAGCGAGGCCGGCAGCCGCGGTCACCGGGATAGGGCTGTCTGTTCTGACACCGTTACCGAGCTGCCCAAACAGATTGTCCCCCCAACAGTAGCCGACACCCTGGGAGGTCACGGCGCAAACATGCTCCTGCCCGATGGTAATTTCGGTGAAGGTGTGACCACCGGTGACGGCGACCGGTACCAGGCTCTGAGTTTCAGTCCCGTCGCCCAGTGCCCCGTGACGATTGTCCCCCCAGCAATAGGCGGCGCCCAACGGATCCAATCCGCAGGTTCGCAACAGTCCCCCGGCCAGGCGAGCGAGCGTAAGCCCCCCGCGTACGGCGGTGGGCATGGGATGACTGGAAAGGGTTCCATCTCCCAGTTGTCCCGCGTAGTTGGCTCCCCAGCAGTAGGCAGCGCCATTCGCAATCCCGCAAGTCTGGCTGGAGTGGGCTACGATTGATTGAAAGGTCAGGTTGCCGGCAACCGCGGTCGGAGACCGTTGAAGGGTGGATGGGCCACCGTCTCCCAGCTCGCCATCGGGACCGGAACCCCAGCAGTATGCGCTCCCGCTGCCAGTGATTCCGCAGGTATGATATCCGGCAGTGCTGATTGCGGTGAACGTCAGATTCCCGGTGACCGGGGCGGGCGTGAGAACATTGAAGTGGAGGCTGTCCCCCACGCCGAGTGCGCCGAAGCGGTTCGCACCCCAACACCAGGCGGACCCGCTTGTATCCAGCCCACAAGTAGTGAGGTCTCCTGCGCTCAGGCTGACAAAGGTGACTCCCCCACTCACCGGCGCGGGCGGGTATTCGATTTCATTTTCTCCGATTGCACCATTCCCCAACTGGCCCTCCGAGTTGAGACCCCAGCACCATGCCTCGCCCGAAGCGGTGAGACCGCAGGTGTGGTACTCGCCCTTGCTGAGGCTGACCAGCGCGGGAGTGGCGGGGCCGGGACTGGGAACGACCATCACCTGACCGAAGTAGGTAAGCCCCCAGCACCACACCTGTCCACCGACGGTCAATCCACAACTTCGGCGCGAACGGGCGCCGATTTGCGTGAAATTCAGTCCGCCGGCAACCGGGCTCGGACTGGTGCTGAAGTACGTCGTATCGTGCCCCAGGTAGCCTTCATAGTCGTCGCCCCAGCACCAGGCGGCGTCGCCAGTATCGATCCCGCAGGAGAATCCGTGCAAGGACGGGAAGATCTGGCTGAACACATGACCACCCAGGACCGCCACCGGCGTAACGCGGTCGGTGTAGCTGCCGTCCCCGAGCTGCCCCGAAGTGTTGGTGCCCCAACAACGCTGCCCTCCGGCCAGCAGGATCCCGCAGGTATGGTAAAGCGGCGCACTGATCGCGGCGAAGATCAAGCTTCCGCTCACCGGGGTGGGGACGTTGCGGTCGGTGGTGCTGCCGTCGCCCAGTTGACCGAACTGGTTTGAACCCCAGCAATGAGACGCACCGGACCGCAGCAATCCGCAGGTGGCGTCGGACCCGGCCGCGATCGACTCGAAGAGCAGCCCGCCGGCGACCGATCGGGGCGTTCGGTTGCTCAACTGGCTGGTGACTGCGAGACCCAGTTGCCCGAAGTCGTTTGCGCCCCAGCACCAGGCGCGGCCATCCGCCGCGACGGCGCAAGTGTGGTTGTTCCCGGTGCTGATCGAGGTGAACGAAAGCGCCAGGGCCTGGAGCGCGAGAGATTTTTGCTTTCCCTCGATGGTCGCCAGTATGGTGGCCGAACCGGGTGCCAGCGCTGTGGCAGCGCCGCCCGCGCTGACCGATATCACTGACGGATCGCTGCTGCTCCAGGTGACCTGTCGCCCGCGAAGGGTGTCTCCGCCGACCGATAATCCGATGGCGACCAACTGAAGCGTGTCATCCTTCAAAAGATCGTTGGCGGCAGGCAGGATGGCGACCCGGCTCACCGGAACCGGCTCGCCGGGCGCGAGGGTGTCAGTCCCGCACCCCGCAGCGAGGATTACCAGGAGCCATTCATGGCGTCTCACGGGGCAATCACCGCTACCGGGATAAAACGATCCGCATAGGTGCCGTCGCCCAGCTGACCGTATCCGTTGTAGCCCCAGCAATACGTTCGGCCCGTCGTCGCGATGCCGCAGGTATGGCTGGACCCGACGCTGATCGCAGAGAACCGCAACCCGCCGGCCACGGCCACCGGCACGGTGCTGCTGGTGCGCTCGCCGTCTCCGAGCTGGCCATTGATACCGCTGCCCCAGCAATAGGCCAGCCCCTGGGTGGTAATACCGCAGGAATGATAGCCGCCTGCGCTGATCGCCTTGAAGCTGAGACCGCCGGCCACCGGGACCGGAACCAGGCGATCGGTGGATGAACCGTCTCCCAGCTGGCCGGTGAAATTCCTACCCCAGCAATACGCCTGGCCGCTCGCCACGAGCGCACAGTTGGAGTAGCCGCCCGAAGTCAGGACAGTGAACGACCGGCCTCCCGCGACCGGGACCGGGAAAGTTCGTTCCGTCAGGGTGCTGTCTCCGACTTCGCCGGAGAAGTTTCCGCCCCAGCAAAAGGCTTGGCCGCCTGAGACCAGGCCACAGAGATGGGATGATCCGCCCGTCAGGATTTGCAGCGCCGGGGAACCGGTGAATCCGGAGACCCAGTCGCTGCCCCAACACCTGACCCCGTCAACGATGATCCCGCAGGAATTGTTGGAGCCCAGCGCGAGGGAAGTGACGGAAGCTCCCAGCACCGCAGTCGGCTGAATCTTCGTGACCGTCGTGCTGTCGCCAACCTGGCCCCAGTAATTCCATCCCCAGCAGTAGGTCGATCCTCCCGTGGTTCGGCCGCAGGTGTGATGCAGGCCGTCAACCAGCGATGACCACCGGAGGCCTCCCGCCACCGCCGTGGGCCGCCGGATGCTACCCTGTACCAGGTTGATGCCCAGTTCTCCATACTCGTTCGAACCCCAACAGAGCGCGACTCCCTGGGCGTCCAACGAGCAGGTAGAGAACGTCCCGCTGATAATCTGGCTGGCGATGAGAGGCTCAACAACATCCAGCACGGCACTGTCCGCATGAATGCCGCTGGCGGCGTAAACGGTGACGGATCCCGCGGCGACTGCGGTCACCAGCCCGGAGCCGGACACGGTAGCCACCGACGGATCGCTGGTGGCCCATTCGATCACCTGGTTCAGCAGGGTTTCGCCGTCCGCGTCGAGCGCGGCGGCAACCAGCCTTGTCGTATCGCCGACCAGGAGGGATCCGGTGGCGGGCGCGACGACCACGGTTGCCACCGTGCCGTTGGGGGCCATCGCGTCACTGCACGCGGCGGTCGCCATGGCGCCGAGGACTCCCAGTCGGAGAAGCGGCTGGTTCATGGGATTTTGGGTTGGAAGGGGAACCGGGGGCGGCGGCGTCGCCCACGGCTTCCCTGACAAGCTAGAGGACGAGGCGGTTGGATCTCTCCACACACCTGGCGGCTGGTCAGCCCAGGCGCCACTTGGGCCCGGTCGGGGTATCCTCGATCACCACACCCCTGGCGGCAAGCTCCGCCCGAATCGCGTCCGCGGTCGCAAAGTCTCGGCGCTTCTTGGCGTCCCGCCGGGCCTCCAACCGCTCCTCGACCCAGGACCCCAGCGCCGAATCGACCGGCTTCTTCCCGGGAAGAACATCCAGCACCTGCTCGGCGCGATCGAATGCCGCGGCCAGCGTGGCCGCCGCCGGTGGCGAACTGTCCAGCAGCCGATTGCTCGCGGTGACGAACGTGAACAGGGCCGCGACCGCACGCGGGGCATTCAGATCGTCATCCAGCGCCTCGGCGAATTCCTTCTCGAAGGTCTGGCTCAGCTCCGTCGCTTCGGTCGCCACGACGCCCGGGACCTTCACCGCCTCGTCGAGCCGGTGCCGAAAAGTGCCCAGCCGCTGCGAGCCCTCCCGCGCGGCGGCGAGCGCGTCGTCGGTCAGATCGAGCTTCTGGCGATAGTGGGTCTGGAACATGAGAAGCCGGATGGCGCCGGCATCCACGCCGTCATCCTTGAGATCCCGCGCGGTGGTGATGTTCCCGAATCGCTTGGACATCTTGGTGCCCCGCACGTTCAGGAATTCGGCGTGCATCCAGGTCCGCGCAAAATCAGGCAGCCCGGTAAAGGCACAACTCTGGGCGATCTCGTCCTCGTGATGGGGGAAGATCAGGTCCACCCCGCCGGCGTGGATATCGAGCGTCTTCTCGCCCCACTTCCTGCCGAGCAGGTCCAGGGCCATCGCCGAGCACTCGAGGTGCCACCCGGGGCGTCCCCGCCCGAAGGGGGCATCCCACGCGGCACCGACCTGCTCGTCGACCGGGCTCGCCGCCTTCCAGAGCGCGAAATCGCGGGCGTCTTCCTTGGCGTACTCATCGCTGCTCGCCCGGCCGCTGGCTCCGGTCTTGAGCTCCCGGGTGTCCAGCCGGGAGAGCCTGCCGTAGGCCGGAAAGCGCTCGATCGAGAAATACACCGAGCCGTCGTCCGCCTGGTACGCCGTGCCCTGCTTCAACAACCCATGGACGAGGTCGATCATCGGCGCGATGAACTGGGTGGCGCGGGGATACTCATGCGCGGGACGGATGCGGAGATAGTCGCGATCTTCGAAAAAGGCCTGGGCGTAAGGCTCGACGTGCGCCTGGAGACTGAGGCCCTTGTCCGCTGCCGCCTTGATAGTGCGGTCGTCCACATCAGTGAGGTTCATGATGTGATAAACCTCATACCCCGAGGCCTCAAGCCAGCGACGCAGCAGGTCTTCAAAGAGAAAAGTCCGGAAATTGCCAATGTGGGCATAATTCCAGACGGTAGGACCGCAGGTGTACATCGACACCCGGCCGGGCCGAATCGGAACCAGGTCGGCCAGGTCTCGGGTCATGGTATTGTACAGTCGCATTGGCATGGCGGCGAAAAGTACCGCAGGGACGGCGGAGTCGGCAGGGACGTCGCCGTCATTGCCGAACCGGGCGGCTACGCGCGAGAAGAGGGGTTACCCTCCGGTTCGGCGGACACCCCTTCCAGGGTCCGAGCGATCCGTTCGTCATCCACCCGAATGTGCATGGTGCGCTGGGGGAACGGAATCTCGATGCCTTCCTGGTCCAGCCGGTTTTTGATCCGGCGGCGGAATTCGCGGGCCACATCCCATTGGGAGGCCGGGATGGTTCGGAGCAGGGTGCGGATGACGATCGAACTGTCACCCAGCGACTCGATACCCGAAACCTCGGGAGCGCCGTCCAGCCGGTGTTTCCATTTCTCGTCGGTCATCAGCCGGCTTGCCTCGTCCCGGAACACGGCAAGCGCGCGGTCGAGATCGGTGGAGTAGGCCACCCCGATTTCCATGACGGCCCGGGACCAGCCCCGGGTCCGGTTGGACACCACGGTAATTTCGCCATTGGGGATGGTATGCAGGATCCCTTCGAGATCGCGCAACTGGACGACGCGAAGGGTCATCCGTTCTACCACCCCGCTTTTCCCTCCGGCCCCGATGATGTCGCCCACCGCGAACTGGTTTTCCAGCAGGATAAAGAACCCGGAAATGATATCTTTCACCAGGCTCTGCGCGCCGAAGGAGACCGCGAGGCCGAGAATCCCGGCGCCGGCCAGGAGTGGGGTAATCTCGATGAAGGCGTTGAGCGTGAGCAGCAGGGCCACGATGAGAATGACCACCCGGCCCACGCTGCGAAGCAGCTGGGCGATGGTCTGGCCGCGTTTCTCCCGCAGGGTCATGGTGCTGTCGTCGCCGTCGTCCACCGACGCAAGAATCCGGCGCGCCATCAGCTTGATGATCCGGGACGCGACCCACGCACCGAGCCAGATCAGCGCGACGGTCACGGCCTTCCGGAGAAGGAGGTTCGCGTCTACGTCGAAAAATCTTGCGACGGACTCGACAATGCCGCGGAGATCAAGTAGAGGGGTCACTTCGGAAACCTACCCCGACCGGGGACCCTGTTCAATGTCCGGCCATGTCGGTTTCGAGCGGGGACGACTGCAACGCCGGGTACCAGACCGCCGAGCCGGTCACCCGGATATCGTTGCACCAGAGCCGCTCGAGAATTTCCTCCGGTGTCCCGCCTTCCAGGCCCAGGTGAACCAGGTCGCCGCTCACCCGGACCGAGGAGCGGCCGTCCAGCGCTCGAACCGCGGCGCGACTGTCCCCGACTCGGAGACTCAGCATCGCCTGCCGGGCCACGTCGGCGGGTTCCAGCAGACGCCAGTTCCCCGGCACCGGAGAGATCCAGCCACCAGACGTTCTTCGAGGGTGAGGACCGGAGGTCCGCTCCCGGATCGGGCCGAGGATCCGGTGGGAAAGCTGGAGCAGAATCCCAACCCGCGATGTCACCAGCGCCAGTCCCCGGCTCGTCCCGACCAGCACGGCGAGCGCGCCACCCAGCTCGGCCACCGAAATGCCGTGCGAGCCCCCGAGAATGACACAGTGAAAACGACCGGGGTCACCGGACGGGCGGCTCAGGAGATCGTAGACGGAGAGAATCTCAACCGGAGCGGGACGCTCGACCTGCCAGTCGAGCCAGCCGGCCGCGTCGTACACACCGACGATGGTCCCGGGAGAGAGAAACGGGACCAGGTCCTGCAGGTCGATCCGGGGAGCGATGGGCCATGCCGTGGTCATGGCTCAAATTTGATCGTGAGCCGCTGCGAAGTGGCATCAATCCAGCGCGAGGCGGCGCGAAAAAACGGCTAGTGCACTTCCTTCCAGTGGGGGATCGCAGCGCCGATGATCGCCCCCAGCCCCGCGCCGATCCCCAGGCCGACCAGGGTAACCGGAACCACGGCGCTGTGGGTGCAATACTCGCAGAGCTCATCCGCCAGCAGCCCAAGGAGGAGTCCCCCTCCGGCACCCAGGAGCCCGCCTACGATCGCACCGGTCTTGGTGTGGCGCCCCCGGACCCAGGCCCGCTGGATGTCCTTGACCGGGATGATGTGCTCGTCGCCGTTGACCAGGCGGAGCTCCCCGTCTGAGTTGCCAGCTAGACGGCCTTGAACCCGGCCCATTACCGGCGTTTCGACCCGCACGAACTGCGTCGGACGCAGTCGAGCCAGGCTGATCGAGTCCGGTCGTTGAGCCTGGGCAGCCGAGCCGGCACCCAGAAGATAGGCAGTAACCAACGCCATCGTCCTTGCTGTTCGCATATATCCTCTGGGAATGACTACCATTGAAACCGAGCCCCGACGCTGACGCTGAAGAGCTGCAGGGAGCCCGGCGTGCCGATATTCTGCAGATTGTCGTGAAACCTCATTTCGCCCTGGAGCGCGATGTGACGGCGCGGATCACCCAGCACCACCCCCGCGCCGAAACTCGCCCCCAGGACGCTGGCAGTGACAAAACTGGTTCGCTTCCAGTTGTAGCTGCCCAGCCCGGCGACCAGGAAAGGACGCACTCTGCCACCGCTGAGCCTGAATCGCGACACGCCACCCCATTCAATCAAAGTGCGGCCTCCGCCCTGGGCATACTGCACTTCGGGACCCAGCGAAAACCACCCGCGCACCAAGGCGAAGCTGCCACCCAGGAAGACAGAGCTGGGCTGGGCATCCGGGCCAATACCCCGGGCGAATCCGCCATTCAGCGTCGCCTCCCCGATGCCCTGCCCCTCCGCGCGGGCGATCGCGCCGGACCCCAGAACCAGGGCAAGCAGCAGGCAACGAGACGCGGTCTTCAACTTTGACATCGGTTCCCCACGGAGTGAGCTTACCACACGGCGGCCGTCAACTGGCGGGAACACTAATGGCGGAGCGTGGCTCGGACGTGACTTAGGGAGTTTTTCCCATGGGTATTGAACCGCAAACCATCCTCTGGCGTCGCATGGACCGGCCTGGCCACGAGGCCGCGGTGCTGCTGTTCCGGGATCCAGCCTGGTCCCTGCGGGGTTCCGTAATCGTGCTGGATCACGGTGTCCCTTGTCGTCTGGATTATGCCGTGGTGTGCGATGCCGCCTGGCATACGCTCTGGGCGCGGGTCAACGGGTGGATGGGAACCGACCCGGTCAACCACCGGATCTCCCGGAGTCCGGCCGGGCGCTGGCGGCACAACGGCATCGAACAACCCCATCTCGACCAGTGCATCGACATGGACCTCGGCTTCTCACCTTCAACCAACCTGTTGCCGATTCGGCGCCTGGGCCTGGGTGTGGGGGATTCCGCCCCGGTGGCGGCGGCATGGCTCAAGTTTCCGGAGTTCTCGCTCACCCGGCTGGACCAGGTGTACCACCGGGAAGCGGACCGGCAGTACCGCTATGAAAGCGGTGCCGGGCGGTTCACCGCGACGCTCGAGGTGGACGGGGCGGGCATGGTGCTGCGGTATGGCGACATCTGGAAAGTGGAACCGACGACCTGAGCGCTAGTGAAGCGCCCGGTACCGGGCCCGCCGGGCGAGCAACCTGGCGAACAATGATTTCCAGCCGGAAGGGGCGTAATGACTGTGCAGCCAGGCCCGGGCATCGGTCGAGGCACTCAGCCGGGAGAGAAATACCCGGTAGCCACGGTTTCCCAGTCGCTGGTAGAAATACCGGTTCACGAACGATGATTGGATCAAACCCCTGAACCGGCGCTGCCAGCGCTGATCGTAGGACGCCGGGTCACCGCACAAGATAGAAGACGCCGCGAGGTGTCCGCTCACCATCGCGTAGCGCAGCCCGAAACCCCATAGCGCGTCCTGAAAACCCGCAGCCTCCCCGGTCAACAAGCCGGCGGGTGACCGTGCCGTTCGCTCCATCCGCACCATTCCATAGCCCCCGAACCGCCGCGCGTCGCACAATTCCACTTCCACCCGGGAACGGAAAAACTCGACCGTTCGGTCCAGGTAGCGCTGGTGGTTGGGCAGGTCGGTGAACAGGCAGCTCGCGATGGTCCCGATGCCGCCGTGGGTAACGAGGTAGGCATAGCCCTTGGGCGCCAGCTCATCGCAGAGACTACCGAGCACCAGGTCGGGGAGCGGAGTGCGGAAGATGTAGCCGACCACGATGGCGTAAGAGCCGCGCGGCCCGGTCGCTAACACGGGTGGTGTGCTCGCGTCGCGGATCGGCTGGGCGGGAAACGGCTGTTGGAACCGGATGTCGACACCGGCCGCCAGGGCCTGGGCCTTGAGGCGCGCGTCCAGCATGCCGGGCTCGGTGCCCCGGCGGATCATGTAGAACAGCGGCGCCGAGCCGCGGTAGCGAAACGCCCGGCCCCGATCATCATAGATCACGGCCTCGGGGAACGGGGTCACCTGGAAATCCGGCTCGACCCCGATCGCGCGCAGCTCCTCCAGCGCGTCGCCCCGGGTCGAATAGTTCTCGATGCCCTGGAAATCGCCGTGAAAGCGGCCGGCCACATCCGGATGCCGCTCGTACACCACCGCCCGCCGGCCGGCCTTCGCCACCGTCAGCGCGGCAGCGAGGCCGGAGGGCCCGGCACCAGCGATGAGAATCGGCTGGGAGGATTGCATGGCTGGACTAGGAAGGGACGGAAGCCGCCGGCTGCCGGAGCTTGGATGAAGCCGACCGTGCCTTGAGGATCGCCTCGACCAGCGGCGTCTGGTCGAAACGGACCGGGTCGGTGGCGGGAAGCCCGGTTTCCCTGGCGGCGTGCTCGCAGGCGGCGCGGGCGTCCGCATCGGTCATGTCATAGGTGTTGAGGCAGATCCCGATCACTTTGGTCGGATGGACCGCGGAACCGATTTCCTCGTACCAGCGGACGTAATGGCTCAGGGGAGGAATCTTGAGCCAGGAGGCCTCGCGGTAGTCGCCGATGTATTCCCGGGTGGCCTGGTGGCAGAGAATCATCGCGTCGGGACAGGAGCCGTGCAGCAGGCCCAGCGTCACGGCGGAGTATCCCGGATGGTTGATGCTGCCCTGCCCTTCCACCATCACGATATCGGCGTCTTTGCTTCCCTCCAGCACCAGCTGCTCGGCGGCGCCGTTGACGAAATCGGAAACCACCGCGTCTACCGCGATGCCCCAGCCTTCGATCAGGATGCCGGTTTGCCCGGTGGCCACGAACCGGGTCCGCAGCTTCCGGTTATTGAGCTCCCTGGTCAACTGCAGCTGGGCGGTCATCTTCCCGACATTGCAATCGGTGCCCACGGCCAGCACGACAAACGCGTTCACCGCCTTGGCCAGCCCGCCGGCGACCGGGATGTTGGCCGGCGGCCTCCGGACGTCGAAGATCCGGGTGCCCTTCGCCCTGGCCTTCTCGGCCAGGAGAGGGTCGTCAACCAGGAAGGTGTGCAGCCCGCTCCAGAGATCACAGCCGGCGTCGATCGCGTCGGCCAGCCAGCCGCGCCAGGTCTCCGGCAGCTTGCCGCCCTGGGGGGCGATGCCGACCAGCACCGCGGTCGGCTTCAATGCCAATCCCTCCCGCATCGTCGCGACGACCGGGATCCTCCCCCCAAAACCCAGCACCTCCTGGCAAGTCTGGCCGGCCTGGTAGCTGTCCACCACGGCCAGGATGCGCTCCGGCGAGTAGCGGATAACGGAATTAGCGGTTTTTGATGTAAGTGGACCGAAGTCGCCGTCGGCGAGAATGACGAAACGGGGTTGAGTCACAGGTCAGTTTTTTGAGAAATTGAAGATTGACGATTGCAGATTGAAGATTGAACAGCGCATAATGATCGAGGATGGAAGATTGAATGTTGTTCAATCCTCAATCCTCAATCTTCAATCCTCAATAAGGCCTTAGTGGCTCGTGCCTTCCCCGTCTTCCAGCAACTCCGCATCGTGAATGGTCTCGCCGCCCTTGCCCAGCTGCTTGGCCTTGTCCCCTGCGGCCGGCTTGAGCAGGCCCATCTTCATCTTGAGCTCGATCAGCTGCTGGTCCGAGGTGCCGTGATACTCCAGAACCTCGAATTGCTTGACCAGCGCATCTCCGGAGAACTCTTCCTGGATCTCGGCCGCGGCGATCGCCCTCCGTTCGTTCTGCTCGATCTTCTCGGCCATCCGCTCGAAGGACTCGAAGGCGCTCTTGTCGGAGAGGCCGGACATGGTCTCCTGGATCCGGGTCTGCGCTTCGGCGCGGCGGGCCCGGGCGATCAGGATGTTCTTCTTCCGCTTGGCTTCCTCGATCTTGTCGTTCAGCATCCGCAGGCTGTTCTTGAGCGACTCGGTCTCCGCCTTGGACTTGACCCAGGTCTCGTGCAACTGCTGGGCGCCCTGCAGCGCCTCGTTATAGCGGACCAGCGCCTGCTTGGCCATGTCGTCCCGGTTTTCCTGCACCGCGAGCATGGCGCGCCGCTCCCAGTCCTCGGCCTGTTTCTTCATCTGCTCGGCATCGGCCTGGAGCTTCTTTTCGTCCGCGATCGAGATAGCCACCTGCTGCTTGGCCTTGGCCAGCTGTCCTTTCATGTCCAGGATCAGCTGGTTCAGCATCTTCTCGGGGTTCTCGGCCCGGGAGATCAGGTCGTTGATGTTCGACCGCAACATGGTCGAAAGACGGTCAAAGATCCCCATGGCTTACTTCTCCCGGTAGGGCGCCAAGGCGCCGAGGTGGGACGCGAGCGCGAGCGTGATGGAGTCGAAGCTCGCTTCGAATTCGTTGTAGTCCAGGTTTTCCAGCTCCAGCGTGTCGGTCAGCACCACCTGGTCACTCTCCAGGCCATACGAACCATGGAGCAGATCGCGGGCGTTCAGTTCAAGGAGCTGGCGGAACAACTCGCCGCGCCGCGGGGTGGCGGCGGGAAGCTCCATGACGCGCACTCGCAGCAGCACCACAGGAGGCGCGTAGTTTACCACGACCTCGGCCCCAGCCTGGGTATGAACCACCCAGAGCCCGGGCTCGACTTCCTTGTAGTCGACCGTGCTGCCGTCCAGGCGCGAGAGCCAGGACTCGACGTCCTCGCGGGTCACCATATGTTTACTCCCAGGTTTGATGCCGAAATGTAATTATTTCCCGGGTCCAATGCCGGGTTGCTGGTTTTCCCGCACCAGCAGCCGCTCCGCAAAGTCTACCCGCTCCTCCAGCTCAGCCAGTCGCTCCCGGTCCGATTCGAGACTCCGCCACCCGGGCTTCCAGCGCCGCGACATGACTCTCCAGCTCCGGCGCGGCCTTCGCGGGCTCGCCCTTGACCCAGATGGCCCGCGTCGCGGCGATCGCGGCATAGGCTCCGATGGGGATACCGAACGCCGCCACTCCCATCA
>JBDTTZ010000319.1:0-6099 GCA_040008015.1 Gemmatimonadota bacterium | reverse complement strand
TGGGCGCGGCGAACCATGGCGGCGTGACCGTCACGCTCACCAGCTCCAACCCGGGCATTCTCCTGCTCTCGCCCGACGCGACGACGGCGGGGACCGCGTCCATCAATATTCCGGTCGCCAATGGGTCCCAGTTCTTCAGCTACTACACCCAGGGCGTCGAGGGGCAGACCGGCTCGCCGACCATCACGGCGACGGCGACCGGATTCAGTAATGGCACTCTGGGGCACACCGTGGAGCAGTCGGCCCTGGATCTCCAGGGCGTGCCGGCAAACACCACGACCCTGTCGCCGGATGATGCGATCTACGCCCGGGTGGGCGTGGCGTTGGGCAACACCTACTTGGTGGCGGTCGAGAATGTGCGGGCCGGCGCCCCGGGTCCCCTCACCGCGACCTTCACCAGCTCTACCCCGTCGGTAGGTAACCTGGTGAACACTGGTGGATCGGGGCCGACCCGGACCGCGCAGATTCCCATCGGCCTCTACTACACGCCGACCACCGTGGCCACGGGTGGTGTCGCGCTGCATCCGATTCTGGCGGGCTCGACGACGATATCCGCCACTATTCCCGGATATCTCCCGATCGCCACCTCGATCCGGGCGGTGACCATCAGCCAGCCAGGGATCACGCTCAACGGCTTCTCGTATCCTGTAGGCAGCGGGCTCCAGCTCAACGCTGCTGGCAGTCTGGGGGCGTCGAACCATGGCGGGGTGACGGTCACCGTAACCAGCTCGAACCCGGGCGTCCTCCTGCTGGCGCCGGACGCCACGACGCCGGGGACGGGGTCGATCACGATCAACGTGGCCAACGGATCGACCTTCTTCGGCTACTACGTGCAGGGCGTCGAGGGGCAGACCGGGACGGTCAACCTCACCGCAACCGCTTCCGGCTTCACCAACGGCACCACGACCGAGATGGTGGTGCCACCGTCGCTGGACCTCCAGGGCTTGCCGGGCACGACCACGGCGGGCGGCGCTGACATCGCGATCTACGGCCGGGTCGGCGTAGCTGACGTGAACAACCAGTTCCTGGTCGCGGTGGAGAATGTCCGCGCCGGCGGCACCGGGTTCACGGTGTCGTTCACCAACGCGAACGGCACCGCGGCGACCCTGGTTACGACCGCGGGAACCGGCAACGTGCGCACTGCCCAGATCGTGCCGGGCGTGTACTACACGCCGACCAGCGTCGCTACCGGCGGCGTCGGGTTCCGGCCGCTCCAGGCGGGAGCCACGACGGTAACAGCCACCTCGACGGGCACCAATCCCACGGCGACCGCGACGCGGGGCACCAGCGTCCAGTAGTGGGCCCGGGCACTCTGCTTTGTAGTACAAAGTACTTGACAGATGTGCGGCCCGTCGTTATTCTCCCCCCATGACACCCATGCCCGCCCGCCGGCCCCCGGAGCCGTCGCCCGCGCTGCACGACCGGGCGATGGATAACCTGGCGTTCATCCGGGAGACCATGGAGCGGGCGAGCTCCTTTACCGCGGTTCCCGGGTGGGGCGCGGTGGGGATCGGTGCGGTAGGAACCGCGGCGGCTATCGCGGCCCACCTCCAGGCCAGTTTCGGCCGGTGGCTCGCGGTCTGGTTCGCCGCCATGGTGCTGAGTCTCGCACTCGGCGTCTGGTCCATCGTGAGAAAAGCGTCGCGCGCCAGCATTCCCCTGCTCTCGGGGCCGGGGCGCCGCTTCGCGCTCAACTTTGCGCCGCCGGTCATCGTCGGCGGCATCCTCACGGTGGTGCTTTATCGGGCGCACCTCGAGGCAGCCATCCCGGGGACCTGGCTTCTCCTCTATGGCACCGGCATCGTCGCCGCGGGCGCCTTTTCGGTTCCGGTGGTCCCGGTCCAGGGCGTCTGCTTCATGCTGCTGGGCGGCGTGGCGCTCTTCGCCCCACCGGTGTGGCTGGACTGGCTCATGGCGCTGGGGTTCGGCGGGTTGCATCTGCTTTTCGGTATCATCATCGCGCGGAGGTACGGTGGCTAAATCCAACGCGGTTCCCAGGAACAGCCGGGGCAGGGCGGAGTCTCCGCGTCTGGAGGGCGTGGCCGGGAGCGGGGCGCCCATGGGGTTGGACCGGCTCATCCACGAGCGGATCCGGCTCGCCATCGTGAGCGCGCTCGCGGTCAACCAGACGCTCACGTTCAACGATCTCAAGAAGCTGCTGGGCACCTCGGACGGCAACCTGAGCGTGCACGCGAGGAAGCTGGAAGAGGCAGGCTACCTGAGCTGCTCCAAGCAGTTCGAGGGCCGGATTCCGCGCACGGAGTACAGTCTCACGGCCAGCGGCCGAAAGGCGCTGCAGCGATATCTCGATCACATGGAAGCGCTGATCCGGGCAACCCGTACCCGGCCCAAGGGCAGCCGATAAAATTTTTTGGGGATCACCTTTGTGAATCAAAGCACTTCGCAATCCATGAACCTTCACGTCGCCATCATCATGGACGGCAATGGTCGCTGGGCCACCCGGCGGGGCTGGCCCCGCTCCGCGGGACATCGTGCGGGCGCGGAGGCGGTGCGCCGGGCCATCAGCGCGGCGCCGGAACGGGGCATCGGCGTGCTTACGCTCTTCGCCTTTTCGGGGGACAACTGGCGGCGGCCGGCGCTCGAGGTGGAAGCCCTCATGAGCCTGTTCCGCCGTTTCCTGAAGCGGGAGGCGTCGGAGTGCGCCCGGCATGGTATCCGCCTCAACGTGATCGGCCGGCGGGACCGGCTGAGCCTGCCCCTCAACGCGGCGATTGCCGCCGCCGAGCGGCTGACCCAGTCAGGAACCCGGTTGCTGGTCCGGGTGGCGGTGGACTACTCGGCCCAGGAGAGCATCCTGAGTGCGGCCCATGAGGGTGGGCCGGTCGACCGCGCGGCATTCGCCCGACGGCTCGGGTCGGTGTCCCACAGCCTGGCCGGAGTGCCCAACGTCGATCTCCTCATCCGGACCGGGGGCGAGCGGCGGCTCAGCGATTTTCTGCTCTGGGAATCCGCCTATGCGGAGCTCTACTTCAGTGACGTGATGTGGCCTGACTTCAATGGCGACATGCTGGCGGAGGCCATCACTGAATTTCACCAGCGGGAGCGCAGGTTCGGCGGCCTCGACCTGGGGAGAACCGGGTGACTCCGATGCGCGCAGGAACGGAGCCTGATGTCCTCGTTGTGGGGGCCGGGTTGGCCGGTCTCTGGGCCGCCCGCGACCTTGCCCGAGGGGGGATTCGCGTGCTGCTGGTGGACCGCAAACGCGAGGTGGGCACCCAGGTAGCAACCACCGGGATTTTCGTTCGGCGCTCGCTCGAGAGCTTTGACCTTCCCGAGGATTGCCTGGGCCCGCCGGTCCGCCGGGTGCGATTGCATTCTCCGGCTGGACGGGTGCTGGAGCTGGAAAGTCAGGGGACTGAATTCCGGGTGGGACGGATGGGCCTTTTATACCAGAAGCTGCTGGCCGAAGCAGTGGCGGCCGGCGTCACGTGGAGCCCGATGACCCGCTTCGCCGGGTGCGAACCGTCGGGGAACGGGTCGCTGGTTCACCTGCGCAGGAATGGCCGCTCGCTCGACACCACCGCGCGATTCCTCATTGGCGCCGATGGAGCCAGGTCACGGGTGGCCCGGGCGCTCTCGCTGGACCGTAATTTCTCATGGATTGTCGGGCTTGAGGACGTGCTGGTGGACGTTCCCGTGAATGGGCCACCGTGTTTCCACTGTTTCCTCGATCCCGCGATTGCGCCCGGCTATCTCGGATGGCTGGTGCATGATGGCGCCGAAGTCCATGTCGGCGTCGCGGGGGATCCGGCCCGATTTGAGGCTCGACGGGCGCTGGAGCAACTGCGGGCCCGGGTCGGGCGAATTGTTCCCCTGGAGCGCGGCCACCAGATCGAGCGCCGGGGTGGCTGGATTCCGGTGAATGGCATGCTCCGCAACATCGTGAATCACCGCGGCATGCTGCTGGGAGATGCCGCAGGAGCGGTGTCGCCGCTGACCGCCGGAGGTCTGGATCCCTGTCTCCGGTTCAGCGAGTTTGCCGCGGAGCAGGTCGCCCGATATCTGGATGACGGGGGCCAGAAGGTACTTGGCGCGCTGCAAGGTCACCGCTTCCGGCGGCGATTTCGGGGGAGGCTGGCACTCCGCCGGATATGGAGCAGCATCGAGTCACCCTGGGCCATGGAACTAGCCTGCGCGTTGCTGCGGATCCCGCCGGGCAGTTGGCTCGCGCGCCAGGTGTTTTTCGGCTCCGGCTCCTTCCCCATTCCGGATTCCAGCACGGTACCTCAACACCTCTCGCTCCGAACCGGACCATCCGATTCTTCACTCACCATTTCACCATGACGGAGAATCTCACCATGGACCCCGGACTTCGAATGCTGCTTCTCATGTTTGTCGTTGGTAGCTTGATCCTGGGCGAGATCGTCGCGCGGTTATCGCCCGGATGGGGTTACGCCGGGGGCAAATCCGTCATGCGGGGCCTGATGCTCCTGATGGTGGGTGTCTACGCCGGCTCCCTGCTGGCCGTGTCCCTCACCAGCCGGGAGAAGGTGCTTCCCCGGGGCACCGATCTGCGTTTCTGCGGATTCTATTTCGATTGCCACATGGGCGTCGCGGTGGATTCAGTCGTGCGCACTCCGACCCTGGGTGAGGCCCGGGCGCAGGGAGAGTTTGTTGTCGTGGCTCTCCGGGTCAGCAGCAATGCGATCCGGGCCACGATGCGGATGGCGAATCCCCGGTACGAAGTCCTCGCCGCCGCGGGCCGACGGTACGAGCGCTCGGCGGCCGGCGAAGCCGCATTCACCGGGCTGACGGGAGCGAAACCAGCCCTGGTGCAGCCGGTTGCCGCTGGTGGCGCCTACAATACCGTGGTGGTTTTCGATCTGCCGGCGAACATCCAGCTGCCGCGATTACTGGTCCGGGACGTCAGTGGAGTGGATGTCGTGCTCGAAGGGCTGCTGATCGGGGACGAGGACAGCTTTCTGCACCAGCCGACGACCCTAGCCTTACAGTAACAAAGGACTGAGGCCTAAGGCCTAAGGACTAAGGACTAAGGACTAAGGACTAAGGACTAAGGACTAAGGACTAAGGCTGGTGAGTCCTCAGTCCTTTTCTTTAGAACCGAAGCTCCAATCCGAGCCGGAGTCGCCTGGGCGTGGAGTGAAAGAGATAGCTGCTGCGCCCGACGTCATAAAGGGCTTTCGAGGCGCGGCGCTGCTCGGCCACTGTAAAGACGTGGTCTCCATCTCCGAAGCGTTCTTCCGCCCGAATCAGGTATACGCAGCTCGGGGCGGCGGGCTGGCCCTGGGCGTTGATGTAGTTGCCGCATCCCGAGGCGACCGCCCCACCGAAGCCCAGGTCGATGTCGCCGGTGCCTGAATAGAGCCCGTTCGACTGCGCCTCATTCGCCCAACTTGCACTATCCTGACTGAGGACACGAGCCAGCTCGACCGGATTGCTGGTCTGGCCGGTGACGGCGAACAGGGTTACGACGTTGTTGAAGTTGAGAACGTTGCGGCCATCGAGATATGCGACCAGGTCCTGGCCTCCCACGCGAAATCCCTTGGTGATGCGAAGATCCAGCTGTTTCACGCTGGGGAGGCGACTCCCGCTGGCGTCTCCCTCGAAGGAAAAGCAGGGATCCCCCGCGAGGACGGATTCATTGCCGGTCGACGCGGTGCAACGGGTGTACGGGGTGCCGCTGGCGTAGCGAAAGCCAGCGGAGAATGAGAGCCGGCTCAACAGCCTTCCCGACAGCTTGCCCTGCTGCCACCCTTCCGGCACGTCGAAGAGGAGCAGTCCCGCCACCGCGTGGGGGCGGCTGTCATTCGCGGGGGTGTCGCTGTCGCTCTGTTGTCCAATGATCCCCAGTTGCCTGGTGCTGGCGGTAGCATCCTGATAGGTATAGCCCAGGCTTCCGCGGACCACTCCCAGGCGTCCCTCCAGGCGGAGCTCCATGCCTTTAACCTTGCCGAACCCGCTGTCCGCGATCAGTCGGATGTCCACCGGGTTGCCCGCCCGGGCCGGGTCGTCCAGCGTCGCGAAAACCAGGGTGGACTGGTGTTCGATGTCGCGCTCAAAAGCGGCGACGTCTAGAAAGACTCCGCGTCGGAGCTGCCGATTGATTCCCACCTCGTA
>JBDTTZ010000318.1:0-4179 GCA_040008015.1 Gemmatimonadota bacterium | reverse complement strand
TGCATCGGGTCCCGGCCGGCTGCGAGGCAGCGGGTGACGATGTCGCGGTCGCTCAAGGTGCCGAGGAACCGCCGGGTGCGGTGATCGTCCACCACCGGCACCACCGACACGTTGCGGTCGCGCAGGAGAATCGCTACCTCGCTGGCTCGCGCGCCGGCGACGGCAACAATGGGACTGGCGACCATCACCTCGGATGCGCGCATACCACCTCACGAAAAAAGCGTTCAATGTATAAAGTATAACGTGGAACGTGTCACATTTTACATTGTACGTTAGACGCTATACGCTGTTCTCCGCGAACTCCGCAAGCCTTTCCTTTGTGGCCCGGTACCCCTCCTCCGCGTACTTCCCCGCGAGGTCCACCCGGAAGGTGACGTTCTTGTCCACTTTGGGTCGGACATAGATCAATGGAGGCCGGCCCGGCGTTGCCCGCCAGAGTGCCAACTCCTGCTGCGTGTTGTTGGCCATGAGGATGCCGGTCGAATCGTTGTGGGCGGCGAGCAGCGCCGGCATCCGCGCGGAGGGAGCTCGAACCTCGTCGAACCCGGGGCCGGTATCCACCGCGATCACCAGGTCGGCGTGGACCTGCGCGGCAGGCCCCAGCGGAAGCACGGCGCGGAGCCCGCCATCCACCAGGCGACGTCCGTCGATCTCGACCGGCGGATAGAACACCGAGAGCGAGCAGGATGCGAGCAACGCGTCCACCAGGGGGACGTCCCGCCCGCCGGTACCGAACAGCTGCAGCTCCCCGGTGTCGATGTCCACCGCGGTAACCGTGAGCGGGAGCCTCAGCTCGGAGAACGTGGCGGCCGGCACCAGTCGCGCGAGCGTAGCTCGAAACGGCGCCGGGTCGAAGAGCGAAGGCAGCGAAAGGCCGCGCACCGCCAGAAACCTCCGCCGGTGAGCCACGGAATCCTGGGTCACCATGGCCATGCGAGCGACCAGCTCGTCAAAGGAGAGCCCGGCCGCGAAACACGCGCCGATCACGGCGCCCATCGAGGTACCGAAGATGTGGCGCGGTGCCAGGCCGGCCTCGGCGATCGCGCGCCACGCGCCGGCATGAGCCGCGGCCTTGACGCCGCCGCCCCCGAACACCACCACCAGTCGTTCCGCCTTCATTCGACCGCCACCGCGGCCTCGCTCATGGGCGGGCCCGGATTCGTTCCAGCATGTGCCCCGCCCGGGCGAAGCGCGCCTTTTCCTCTTCACCTTCCGGGATAAGCCGGGGCACCTGCTTGGGTTTTCCATTTTCATCGATGGCGACAAAGATGACATGAGCGGTATGGGTATGTCGCCGCTCGCCGGTGGAGATCTGCTCGGAGAATACCTCGACCGTGACGAACATGCTGCTGCGGCCGACGCAGTCCACCGAGGCGCGGCAGTCCACCAGCGCCCCCACCGGAATCCGCTCCCGGAAGTCCACCCGGTCGATACTCGCGGTGACCGCCGGTCCCCCCGCGTGACGAATCGCCGCCACCGCGGCCGCCTGGTCCACCATCGCGAGCAGGTGACCGCCGAACAGGTCCCCCAGCAGGTTCTGCATGTGGGGCATCACGAGGGTCGTGAGGTTGGCCTGGGAGTAGGACATCGGGCGGGATTCAACAGTCATTTACGCGCCTTCAGATAGCAGAATTTGAGCCGCGAAGCGGCGCCGGATTCCTTAGCCGGGGGCGCAAGCCCCCGGAAACCGATCCATGAAACGCCGTTACCCGTGCCTCCGGCACGGCGGAGGGGACTTGGGATCTCAGGCACCTGGGGCTTCGCCCCCGGCTGATGAATCCTGCGCCCTTCGGGCGCATGCGTCACCGATCAGTCGATGCTCGCGGGCGGATCAGTAATCCACCGGCCTCAGGTAGTATTCCCCGATGGCGGTCTGGCTCACCATCGCAACCGTCGGCAGCCTGCGCTTCCAGTGCGTGGACTCCAACCGAGACTGCACCAACCGTACTTCATCGGCGGTAAAGCCGACCGCCTGGATCTCCTCCGGCCGATACCCCAGCAACAGCCAATGCAGGATGAGGTCGGCCTTGGGATACGAGATGCCGAAGTCGCCTTCGTCGGTCTGGCCCGTGATCAGGTCGGCGCTGGCCGGCTTGCTGACGATGACGTCGGGGACGCCGAGGTGCCGGGCGAGGGCCCAGACCTGGGTCTTGAAGAGATCGCCGATCGGGTTCACCGGCGGCGCATCATCGGCATGCCAGGTGAAGTAGCCGAACAGCCGCTCGGTCTTGTTTCCAGTCCCCAGCGGAATGGTCTTGAGCTGGGCAGCGACGTCGAACAACGCGATCATGCGTGCGCGGGCCATCATGTTGCCGAGCCGGCGCGGGGTGACCGAGCCACCTATCGCGGCGGCCAACCCGTCCGCCCCGGCCGAGATGTCGATCGTCCTCGAGTGAATACCGAGCTGGTCGATCACCAGCTGGGCGTGCTCGAGGCTCTCCGGGCTGGAGGTGCGATACGGCATCCGCACCGCGGTAACGTGATCCGGCCCCAGCGCCTCGGCTGCCAGGCAGGCGACGACCGCGCTGTCCACCCCGCCGGAGAGACCGATCACCACATCGCTGAAGCCGCGGCGCCGAATGATCTCGTCCTTGAGGAACTCGACCAGCCATTGCCGGGTGAGCTCGCCGTCGATCGCGAGCGGATCTTCAGCCATGGCCGGCGTTATCGGGTTCCGACTGGCACTGCCCCGCGGCCGCTCCGGCCTGGCTTCTGCCTTTCCGTTGTTCGCTCCGTCGCCGGTCCAGCTTTGCAGCAGGTGGGGCAGCCGGGCTTCGAGGTCGGACAACAGCGGCTGGTCGGCACGGGCCCGGGTGATCTCGTCGAAGTCGAGCGTCGCGGCGATGACGGCGGGCTCAAAGAGGGGCCCTTCGGCCATCAAGTCGCCGCGCGGACCGGCGAGCACCGACCCACCGGCGAAAGCCTTCCCGCCTTCGAACCCGACCAGTTGCGCCACCACGACGTACACGCCGTGTTCCTCGGCGGTGCTGCGGGCCAGCCGCTCCCAGCGATCGAGATTGGCCGGCCGCCGGTTGCTGTCCACCGGGGCCAGTCCCCGGGCCGGCGTAGCGCTGGGGACGATAATGAGCTGCGCCCCGCCCAGCGCCGCGATGGTCGGAGTGAGCGAGTGCCAGACGTCTTCACAGATCAGGATCGCCGCCCTGCCCCACCGGGTGTCGAACGCCTCGACGCTCCGCCCCGGCTCGACGAACCGTTCTTCGTCGAACACGCCGTAGGTCGGGAGAAAGACCTTGCGGTGGACGTGGCGGATGCCGGCATCGGTGCCACCGAGCGATGCATACAGGGCGGAGTTGTAGAGCTGGTTCCGGTGCACCTCGTAGAAGCCAATCGCGACATCGAGCGGCGGGGCGCCGGACAACCCATGCTGGCCGGCCAGGTCTTCGTAGAATTGCTCCGCGCTCAAGGCCAGCTCGCGCACTCCGCCTTCCAGGAAATACCCGGTCAGGGCAGACTCCGGCCCGATCAGCAGCTCAGGCGGTTCCTTCCAGGCGCCCAGTTCGCGGAACAGGGCGCCCAGACGGTGCAGATTCTCCCGATACGCGCCTTTGTCGGGGCGCATCTGGGCGATGGCAATCCGGAGCATGCTCAAAAGTAATGTGATTGATGAGATTGAAGGAATTGTGGGATTGTGGGATTGTGGGATTGAAGGGATTGGGGGAACTGGCGAGATTATAACGGGGCTTTCAATTCCCTCAATCCCACAATCCTTCAATCCCCCAATCCCTTGACTCCCTTCGAAGCGGTTTCCGGCGTCGCCAATGCCTGCCAGGTGCTCCCCAATATCATCACCGGCGGCCAGCCCAGTGCCGAGCAGCTGCAGGCGCTGAAACAGGCCGGCGGGGGAATCGTGCTCGACCTGCGGGATCCCATGGAACCCCGCCCGGTGAGCGAGCCCGAGCTGGTCCGCGAGCTTGGTATGGAATACGCCAATGTGCCGGTAACGGCCGGCACCCTGAACGACAAAACGATCGAGTCGATCCTGGAGGTGCTGCGGAAGGCAGGGGACAAGACGGTCTTCTTCCACTGCGGCAGCGGCAACCGGGTAGCGGCGGCGCTGATCCCCTACTTCATGCTGGACGAAAAGATGGCTGAAGAGGACGCGATCAACGAGGCGATGCGGGTGGGATTACGGAGCTCGGAAATGCTGGAATGGGGACT
>JBDTTZ010000317.1:0-6834 GCA_040008015.1 Gemmatimonadota bacterium | reverse complement strand
GTAGCCATGCCCGGAAATATAGCACTTTAGAACCTGTGATTACAAGCCACTAGGATGGGCACGGCTACTCTAAGGTTCCTTGGCTGACGTTCGTGCGGTCTCCGATGAAGCTCGAGATCTATTCCGTCGCGTCACGATGACATCCCCGACCTGATTAAGGAGGTTACGGCGATTGTCGCTACCTAGCTAGGAATCCCGCTCCACGGCCAAGCCATGCGAGCTAGACGACCAACGGCGCGTAACGACCAATCCATGCGGCCAGGTCGTCGAAATCCTTAAAGGCTAATCGATTACTCTACTTTCATCTCTGTCGGCCATGCTTTTGCGGGCCCCAAACTGGAGACGATGCTGGCGAAGCCGGGAGCGCAGGAGTGAGGCGTTCGAGCTCGTCACACGTACGTCGCGGCTGAAACCAACGCTCGGGAGGTGAGCAATGATGAGCAACGCTTGTAGTGTGGGACTGGTCCTGGCGCTGCTTGGCTTCAGCACGGCAGCGCTCCAGGCTCAGGGATCCGGGGATGGCTGCTCGCTCCTCAAGGGAGCCGAGGTCCAGGCGCTCGCCGGGGCGGCCAAGGTCGGCCCGGGAACGGCCAGCAGCGATGCGCTCGGTTCCCGCCTGTGCCGCTACGAATGGGGAATCGGGAACAACGCCCAGCACGGGCGATCCGTTCTCGATGTCAGCATCACACCGATTTCCAAGGCGTTCCCCGGCACTGACGCAGCGCTGCTGCGGCAGGGGCTGCTGGCAAAGGCCAGACAACCCAACACCGCGGTGATCCCCGGGGTTGGCGACGCGGCCATTTATGAATCCAGCGATCCGATCCATGTGGCAGCGACGGCGATGACGAAGGGCAACATGCTCATCGTCACCCTCGAGTCGGCTGACGCGCGCGGAAAGAAGGACCAGGTGATCGCCCTGTTGAAGGCTGCGGCAGGACGTCTCTAGGGCGGGGACCGAGAGTCGTACCGGAACAGCCCATCGCGGGACGTGGACATCTTCTTCGGCTACGAGTTTGCCATCCAGGGCGGGAAGCGGTCCGACGAGGTCATCAAGTACTACGTCGGACTGGGAGGAGCGAGGAGCGAACGACTCCGATGCTAGTATGCATTGGAAATAGTGTTTGGGAAGGGCGGCAATGGGCGGTAGGTAAGTAGGAAATGTCGAAGGTGAGCGACTTGGGTTATGTGGTCGCGAATGAGGGAGCCAGGGTCACATCGAGCAGCTCTTGTCCGAGAGGATCGACCCGTCAGGGTCGACTCACAGGTTGCCCTGGCCCCCGGCATCAGGACTTTGTCGCGACCGCGTAGAGGATTTCGGGTTCGTACATGCGCTGCGCTTCACTGAGTGCCGCCACCCGGCTTCGCGCCCGCTGCTCGCACGCGGCTCGAGCCGGCGCGGGCAGACTGGGCAATCGGCGACTGGGGAACCCGCAGCTGACATACAAGGCAGCCAGGGCATCGGCCGTCCACGCCGTGCGGTAGGTCTTGCTCCAGACCCGAACTCCCCCGTAGCCCACCGTCTCCATCAGAGCCGATAGCCTTTCCGGCGCATTCATCCGTGATTGTTGCATGACCTGAGAATCCCGCGGATCAGGACTGGCCCCGGCCGAGTCAAGCTCCTCGGTCCAGATCGACAGACCCGGCAAGCCTGGATCATGCCCCCAGGTCACAACGCCGACCGTGCCGCCGGTCTTGAGTACCCGGTGGGTTTCGAGCAGGCCGGCCAGGGGATCGGGCAGATGGAACAGCATGAATATGGCCGTCACGACATCCACGGAGGACGCTGCCACAGCAAGGCGTTGTGCATCCATCGCCGCGACCAGTACCGGCCCGGAGTCCCGGGCCAACCGCAGCATGCCGGTCGCGTAGTCAACGCCGAGAATGCGAGCCCCCGGTGCGGCCGATCTCAGTGCCGAGACGACCGTGCCGGTTCCGGTGCCGACGTCGAGAATGGTGCCTGCCAGGCTGAGCGGCAAGGCGACCAGGATCGGCTCCGCCATCGGTCGCAGCACGGGCGCCCACAAGTCGGCATACGACCGCGCTCTCGCGGAATACTCGGCGGCGAGGTCACGAGAGGCGTGCATTGGATTCCGAAAAGGTTTCCGGCATACGGATCATGACGACGGCTCCCGAGATCCAGTAATGGCTGCGATGGGGCGGGCCTTGCGGCCATGAGGCACCAAGATTCCGCACGTACTAATGCCGGCTGTCGCCCCGCTTCCCCATCGCCCCGCCGCCCCTAGCGCCCTGGAACCGACGAGCCCAACAGCACCCGCACGATGACCGGGGCATTCGCCAACAGGATCATCAGCCACGTGCGGCCCCGGCCGGCGTCCTCGGCCAGGTAGAACATCCGGGGCGGGAAATAGAGCAGCAAGGCCAGAAAACCAAGTATCACGAGGCGCGCGACAGCGTCCACCGCCCCGCTGGGCGGGGCCAGGCCGGCGAATGACAGCAGGTTCCAGATGAGCTGGAACAGCAGCATGTTCACGAAGAGACAGGCGTCGCCGATGATTTCGGACGCCGGACCGCGCAGGAACGCCGACTTGGGCGGGTGCCGGGGCGGGGAGAAGTACCGGTAGACCAGGAAGGTGTGCAGGATGATCAGGCCGAGGCCGACCAGGATCGACGGCACGAAGACCGCCCCACTCGGTTCCCGGTTCCCGAACACCCGCTGCATGATGAACGCGTTGACGGTCGCGAAGATGACGGCGACCAGGCAAAAGTAGAAGATCGGGTTGAACAGGCACCCGGCCAGGCCGTCGGAGATGTTTGCGGCCTTCCCTCCCAGTCGCTGGTGGTAATGCCAGCGCTTCAAGCTCGCGCCGAGCGGGGCCAACACGAACAGAGCCACGGAGCAACCGAACAGAATCACCATCGCGCCCGGGTCGTTGGCCGCGGCCTGCCTCAGCACGGCCAGGAAGAATCCCTGGAGCAGCGTGACACCGAGGAGGTTGCCGCCGAGGACCACCAGGTCCAACAGCAGCCCGCGATTCGACTTGTCGAGAAGGGGAGCCAGCACAACGGGAAACTACACGGCGCTGCTTCGGGATTCCATACGATCCACGGTACGTACTCGATTGACCGGTCGGCCCTACGGGCCTCCATGGATTCCGCTGCGATTCAGACTTGAGATTCCTCGCTGCGCTCGGAATGACATGGGGTGGTCAGCTCCGCTCGGAATGACAAGCGCTGCGCTCGGGATGACACTCCTTCACCCGGTCTCACGCCCCTTGCGACTCACTGGCTGCGGCTGCATGCTCTGCTGTCGCCCCGCGATGGGCGGATGCGCACCGCACTTCAAACTGGGGATGATCAACGGCCGGACGATTCCGGAGGGACGTAACAAATGGCTAGAATGGGCAGATGGGCGGCCCTCATTGGCACGCTCGCCTCGGCCAGTGGGCCTCGAACCCTCCAGGCTCAGGCTCCCGTCCTGGAACTGGACCACGTCTACATTGTCGTGCCCCCGGGCGCGGCGAGTGAGGCCGAGGCCCTCCGCCGGGTTGGCCTGGTCGTGGACTCGGAGGTCGCGCGGCACGACGGCGAGGGCACGGCGTCTATCGCGGCCTTCTTTGACAACGTCTATCTCGAGCTGATCTGGGTCGACTCCTCCGTCGCCGTCGATTCCGCGCACCAGCGCGACCTGGGCGATTTCCTCCGCGCCGCCGCGTGGCGCGAATCCGGCGCCAGCCCGTTTGGGGTCGGCCTGCATTTCCTGTCGGGAACCCGGGCCGACCTGGGGCTACCGGTCCGCCTGGACTCGGCACCGCACCTGGGTCCCGGCAACTATTACGTGCTGCTGCGCCAGCCGGCGGAGTCCCTCGCCGCCGATCTGTTCATCATGCCTCCGCGTCAGGCAGTGACCTCCTGGCTCAGCCGGTTCAAGAGCAGCGAGCCCGACCTGTTCGCTCATCCGTTGGGCGTTCACCGGATCACCCGGGTTTCGCTCCACGGGGAGCCGGCCAACCGGCCGAGGGCGGCCGATCTTGACCTTCGGCTGGTGCACTTTGAGCCCGCGGAGAGCCGCTACCTGGAAGTGGAGTTCGATGGTGGTCAGCAGGGACAGACGTGGGACCTGCGGCCCGCGATACCCCTGGTGCTGCGGCGCTGAGGAGCGCGATAATGGACGGTAGTGGACCAGCCTCAGATTCGGCAGCCTGCGGCTGCCTCGCAATGACATCTTGCCGGTAACACCTCCGAAGCAATCTGGGCCGGGTTACATACGAAGGGACAGTCGGGCGGTATTGGGCGGTAATGGACCGCATATCGCTTATCGCGGGTCCCACCCGGATTGATGCCCTGCGTCCCACACGAACCTGCGATATGCCACATGCCATATGCAGCGACTCATGGGCCTGGTTGCCGGCGGTGTGTGTTTGAATGACGTCGGCCCTACGGGCCTCCCGGGGGATTGTTGTCAGGTGGCGGGCCTGACGGGTCGACCCACCACCCACCATATGTGGTGAGCCTGGAGCCTGTCCCGGGCGACGCGAGGGATCTCAAGGGCAGTCCGAGTTGGGGCCTTCAGGATTCCGGTGCGATTCAGACTTGAGATTCCTCGCTGCGCTCGGAATGACACCCATGGGTCGCTGCCCGCTCCGCTCGGGATGACAGCCTTCTTTATTCCCCGCTGCAACATCTGCCCCGCTGATCAGCGCGCGACGAAATATTGGGTGGCCCAGAACAGACTTGTTTAAGGCAAACTATGGATTATCGTTAGTTTGGTTTAGCATGTAAGGCAAACTAAGCAGAAAGGATAGTTCGGGATGCCTGGTCGCAGAGTACCCCTGATCTGGCAGCATGACCCAACCCTGGACGCGCCCGCCAAGCATCGCCGGGCCTGTCAGTACGAGGCGTTCATTCCCGATCTATTGGAGGGGCCGAGCTTTTCAATGACTTCGGAAACCGCAGGGGTAGTATCCGAGGCCGAGGCAGCGATTCGGGAATTGAATGCCGCGGGCGGACCGGCGCTCCGGCCATTGGCCCGCCTGCTGCTTCGAACCGAGTCTATCGCTTCCTCTAAAATCGAGGGAATGCAATTGGGAGTGCGGGAGTTGGCTCGGGCGGAGGCTCGGATGGAGACCGGTGGCAGCGCCGGCCCTACGGCGATGGAGGTCCTGGCGAATATCAGCGCGATGGAAGTGGCAGTAGAGGAGGCAGCTGTTGCAGAGCGTTTTTCGGTGAACCAGATCACCGCCATCCACCGTCGCCTGATGGAAAACGCACCGAATCGCCACATCGCCGGGCGCATCCGAACCGGCCAGAACTGGATCGGCGGAAACGACTACAACCCCTGTGGTGCGGCCTTTGTCCCGCCACCGCCTGACCAGGTCCCTGCATTACTGGAAGATTTCTGCAAGGCGGTGAATTCGGATCTGCTGCCACCACTGGTTCAAGCGGCTCTGGTACACGCCCAGTTCGAAACCATCCATCCCTTTGATGACGGGAACGGCCGCACCGGCAGGGCTCTCATCCACGTCATCCTCCGCCGCCGGGGGATCGCCCCGGCCTACGTTCCGCCTATCAGCGTGATTCTGGCCGGAGCACGTGATCGATATATCGAAGGCCTGACCAGCTATCGCGGGGACAACGTGGAGAGCTGGATCGAGCAATTCGCGGGTGCTGCGGGAAGGTCGGCTAACCTGGCAAAGGCATACCTCCGGACCGTTCTGGAGCTCACGGAGGACTGGCGGAGCCGGCTTCGCGCTGCCTCTGCACCCCGTGCCGGAGCCGCTGCCTGGGCGGTGATCGACGTGCTTCCCGCGTATCCCGTCATCACGGCTCCGGTAGCTGCAGCCGCAACTGGGCGGTCGAAGGCGCCCATATACGAAGCACTTTCCCAGTTGCAGGAGGCTGGAGTTCTGGTGCCGCTGTCAACATCGAAGCGGAATCAGTCGTGGGAAGCTGTTGGGCTGTTGGATCTTCTTGCGGGGCTTGAGGCAGGCCAGGTCCCAGCTTGATCGGCAGGCATGCAGGTTCTGTAAATCACAGCGTTTCAGACGAATTGCACCGTGCAACCAGCGAGATATGCCAATTGTATCGCTGACTTTCGAGTTCGCACTTCAGGCTTGACCGACGGGCAGGACGCACCGGAATCCGTTCAGCTGCATCGTAGCCTTTTTCAGGGAGCGGACCGGAATGCCAAGCACAAACGACAAGGACAGGCTCGACCAGCAGTTCGACCGGCTGCAGAAGCGGCTGCCAGGGCCATTCCGCCGGCTGGTGGGCTGGCTCCGAAAGCCCAAGATGATCTGGGTCCGGATTCCGGTGGCACTGCTCTTCTTTGCCGCGGGCTTCCTGGGCTTCCTGCCGATCCTGGGGTTCTGGATGGCGCCGCTGGGTGTCCTGCTTCTGGCCGAGGATATTCCCTTTCTTCGGAGCCCGGTGCGGCGGCTGATGGTGTGGCTGGAGGGGTTATGGGATCGGTGGAAGCGGCGGAAGAAGAAAGGCGGTAAGAGGCGGTAGTAGGCGGTAATGGAAAGTATACCAGGCGGTCATCTCGAGCGGAGCGAGGGATCTCAAGGGCAGCCCGGCCCAGGGCCTCCAGGCTTCCGCTGCGATTCAGGCTTGAGATTCCTCGCTGCGCTCGGAATGACACCCATGGTCGCTGGCCCGCTTCCCTCGCTGCGGACCTCCGTGTCCTTCGTGTTCCAGTTGTGGCCGGGCTGAGTCACTGTACCAGTTTACGCGGGGGCAACCAGATTGCTTCGGCAGCCTGCGGCTGCCTCGCAATGACATCCTGCCGGCAACACCTGTCGGCCACCGAAGGCGGCCGAGTACTACTCAGCTCCCCCGTCATTGCGAGGGAGCGAAGCGACCGAAGCAATCTGG
>JBDTTZ010000316.1:0-2637 GCA_040008015.1 Gemmatimonadota bacterium | reverse complement strand
CGGCATTGGGGATCACGACCGGGTCGCCGCCCTCCATGACCGATACCACCGAGTTGGTGGTCCCCAGGTCAATTCCGATAATCTTTGAAGCCATAGTCGTTGCTCCTCAAGTTGTTCAGTCTGCCATCCGCGACCTCGCGCGGTGATCCTGCCAGTGCGGTACGCAAGCCATGTTCCCAGAAACCGTGCCTTTTTGGCAGAAATCAGGGGTGACGATTGTCACGGCAAGTGGTAGTGCCAAAAGGCTATCCATTGTAAGTCGGGAAAGGCACGATGGTGTCCCGGTCCTTTTCGTCATCCACCCACGAAGTTTTGGAGGCTCCGGATATGCTTTGGACGATCTTTGTAATCTTACTGGTGCTTTGGCTCCTCGGGATGATCACCTCGTACACCATGGGCGGATTCATCCACATCCTTCTGGTTGTCGCGATTGTGGTGGTGCTGATCCGGGTAATCCAGGGCCGGCGCGTAGTCTGAACTGATACTGACCGTCCGGTCAGTCACAACGCAGATCGGGACACATGGCCCAGGTCGAAGGAGCGGGTAACACCGACATCATTACGATCCTGAACGAATTGATCGAAACCTGCAAGGATGGCGAAAAGGGGTTTCGGGCTGCATCGGACGGCGTGCCCGATATCGAACTAACGTCGGTGTTTTTGACCTACTCGGAGCAGCGGGCAGGCTTTGCGGCCGAGTTGCTGGCGGAAGTGCGGCGTATTGGAGGCGACCCTGGGCCTGGTGGGGCTCAGGGCGACCTCCGCCGGGGTTGGACTGGTATCAAGGCGGCCGTGGAGGGCAAGAACGAGGTCGCCATTATTTCTGAGGCCGAGCGGAGCGAGGATCATGCGGTGCAGGAATATTGTGAAGCTTTGAAGAAGAACCTACCGACTGCGGTCCAGGCCATCGTAGAAAATCACTATATCCACGTTCGGGATGCCCACGAGCATGTTCGGGCGCTGGAACGACTGCATCAAGAGAAATTTGCGGCTCCAAAAGTGGAAACCCCTGACTCCGTTCTAGAGAAGTAAGTTCCCCGTAACCGGCTTCGAATCTTCCATTTTCCATCACAGAGCCCCGGCCAGGTTGAGCGGCGCACTGTCATCCTGGGCCTTCCCCTGAATTCCCTGGCGCCACCACGCCGGCCCAGCTCCAGCTCGACGGTTTAGCCGCCCACGATTACTCCGAGACTCCCGGGTGCTTCATGGTGCGGTAGGCGGGTCCTGGACCCCGCCCATGCGCCGTAGCGCGGCCCTTGCCTCTTCTACCAGGTGGCGCTGCGAAGCGACCGGCATGTCGTAGCGTTGGAGAAATTGCTCGTAGTTCCGGCGCGCTTGCGCACGATCTCCCTGCGCATCCTCGATCTGTGCCAGGAGCAGGTATGCACGCGCCGCGAAAAGCTCGCCGATCCATCTCAGAGATCCAGAGACAGCCTCGTGCCACGCGAGCTGCTTGATCGCGCGGATGGTATCCCCGGTGGCAAGAAGAGCCTGCGCCGCCGCAAGGTGATTGACGGACATGGCGAACGGGTAGTCGGAGTGGCGAACGAGATCCCATACGGTCGCATCCTCATCCAATGCGATCGAATCGCTCGTTGCCTCTCCGGAAGCCCCAGCGCGGCCAGAGACCGGTCCAGGTACAGCCGGTGAGCGCGCGCGAATCTGAACGCAGTACGGGCGGCGGCGAGTTCGGGCCGGAACACCTTGATCGCGACCTGCCGGCCGTGCTTGAGGTCCCGGGCGAGGTAGACCGTGGCCATGCCGCCCTGGCCCAGCTCGCGCTCGAGCGTGTTAGCCGCCGGCGAGGGAGGTCTGAAGCTGCGGGAGAGGATCGGTCATCGTTGGGCAGTGGTATCCCGCTGTCCGGACAACCGCCGCAGCGCGGCCTTTGCCTCATCCACCAGGTGGAGCTGGGAAGCGACCGGCATGTCGTAACGCTGGAGGAATTGCCGATAATGCTCCCGCGCCGACTCCCGCGCCCCTCGGGCCTCGTCGATTTCCGCCTGCTGGAGATAGGCACGACCGGCGAACAACTCACCGCGGAAAAGAATGGAGGGCACTCGGGCTTCGTGCCAGGTCAGTTCTCGGTAGGCCCGGCCGGTATCGCCTGCCGCGAGGAGGCCCCGGGCCGCGGCCAGGCGATTGACCGAGATCACGTACGGATCACAATCCCAGCACAATCCACCTTCGGGAACCGTCGCATCAATTCCCGCCAGTGAGTCGGCGGCGGCCCGCCCCAAGTGCCGAAGTCCCAGCTCGAAGCCGGCGAGGGACCGATCGAGCCATCGCGCATCCGTCGCATGGGAGCTTTGGAGGGCCCTGCGTGCCGCCGCCAGAGCCGAGGGATCCACCCGAACCACCGCAAGCATGCCGTCGGTCCAGGCCAGAGTCGCTCGATCGGCCACGGAGTCCGCCCCCTCCGGGGGCCGATTCAGGTACTGCAGCGCGGCGGCCCGGCGGCCGGCGGCGGCGTTAATATCAACGGCCCCAAGCCAGGCGCCCACCACGGCCAGCTGGTAGGTCTCAAGTGCCGGGGCCCGCTCAGGATATCCGGCGGCAAGGACATCCAGTGCGACGAGGGCGGAGTCCCAGGCACCTCGGTCAGCCCACGCGAAGGCGGTCGTCTGCAGATACATGC
>JBDTTZ010000315.1:0-6857 GCA_040008015.1 Gemmatimonadota bacterium | reverse complement strand
TCAGGGTGACGTGATTCCATGCCTGAACGATGACCGTGTCGGCCCGCACCCGGAGCAGCGAATCCAGCCAGTCGCCGGTGCGGCGGTGCCCGGCGGTGCCGGGGACCCGGGGACCGAATTCCACCTGCTGCTGGACGTTGCGATACGCGGCCTGGCCGTCGAACTCCTTCTGCGGCGCCGCATCGGAGCAGCTGGCGAACATGGCCATGACCGAGAGAATTCCCAGGTTGCCGGCGGATCTGATTCGGGTAATCATCGTCATCCTGGATTCGCGTGACACCAATTCACCACGGAGCCACGAAGGACACGGAGATTGCACGGAGAACAGCTTTGAATAAACAGCCGTGTCTCGGTTCAGTCAAAGAATTGCTCCGTGAACCCTTCGTGTCCTTCGTGACTCCGTGAGTGAATCTTTTCTCAGCGATAGTCCCCGGCGTACAGCGATAACTGCAGGGTGATCGCCAGGAAGATCTGCGAGATTCTCCGGTTCAGGTGCCGGGCATCGTTCAGGCTGTAGCCGAACTGGAGCCCGCCCCGCACCAGCTTGAGCAGATCGGTGTCCAGACTGCCCCGGAATTCGGTGCGCTTGGTATCGGAGATGTTCTGGCAACCGGTCAGCGTGGCGCGCCGGAGGCAGGTGACGCCGGAGGAGATCACTCCGAAGAGCGATGCCGTCACCTGCTTGCGGAGCCGGCTGATGGCTCCGGGCGCGCGGAAGACGTAGGTGAAGTTGGCGGTCAGATCGTTCTGGTCGGACGTGGTAGTGTTCCCATTGTTCTCGCTGTTCTGGCTCTGGGATGAATAGCTCACCTGGAGCACCATGCCGTTGCGGAAACCGAGCTGGACGTCCGGTGTCAGCGACGAGGAGAATGTGGCCGACCGTGCCACCTGGCCATTCAGGCTGGGCTGCTCGGTGCTGCCCTCCCGGCGGCGGAACCCGACACTGGTCGAAAACAGGCTCAGAAATCCCTTGGGGAAGCTCCGGGTGAACCGGGCCGACCCGACCGGCCACTCTTTCTGCCGGCTGTCGGTGGTGAATAACCCGGTACCGACCCGCTGGAACCGCTGGGTGGCTATCCGGTTGTAGCTGAGGGTGAAGCCCAGCCCGAAGGGAAGGTCCGCGCCGCTGCCCAGGGAGTTGGTCCGGGTCTCCGACACGCCGATGGCGCTTTGTCCCTCCTGGTTCAGAAAACTCTCCCGTCCGCCAAGCGCCAGCTGGTACCCCAGCCCTGGATCAAAGGAAGCGAGGTCGTACGTCGAGTTGCGCGTGAGCCGGTTGGAGAAGTCGAAGGGGCGAACCCGTCGCGCCATCCGTCCCAGGAAACTGCTGTCGCCGAACGCTTTGGTGAGCCCGCGGGCGAGGTCTACCGCAATGCCGAGCTCACGCGCCCTGCTGTTGTTCAGGGTCTGGGGCAGAATGAACGCGCCGCTCGAATCGCCATTTTCACGGACGATGGGGCGGCTGGTCAGGCTGCGGGAGAGCACGAAGCTGCTGGTGGTGTTGAAACGGGGCCGCAGCCATGAGGCCAGCCGCGGGGCCAGCACCAGGCTGGTCGCCAGCTGCCGGTCTCGCTCCACCCCGACATCCATTCCCAGGAAGCTCCTCCGGGACTGGCCGGCCAGGCGTCCGAGCGGCGTGGAGTCGGAGTACTCGCGCAAATCCCGGGTGCTCACCAGGTCTCCGTTCATGGTCAGCATTCCGAACGGTTGCCAGCTCATGCCGGCGTTGTTGCGCCAGAGGTGAGAGAGGTTCTGCACCGGCTGGAGCAGGGCGTCCTGGGGCCGTTGGACCTGGACCTGGTAGGAAATGATGTCGCTCTGGACCTTGTTAAGCCCGCTGTTGAAACGAATGTTGGACGGAACCAGGCTGAGACGGCTGGTCCGGATCGCCTCGGCGCCTTCGCTGCGGCGGAGGAATCCCGGCAACTTGTCCACCAACCCGCCCAGGTTGAGCCGGGGGCCTGTCCGGGTCAGCAGGAGGTTGTAGCTGAGCTGATAGGAAGAGCTGAAGGCCGTCGCCTTGGAGAGCTCGCTCTGCGACGACCCGGTGGTGATGCTGGTCGAGAGAGTCAGCGGATCCACAAAGCCGCGAGTGATCCAGCCGCTGCCCCGGCGACTTCGCTGCAGGGTCAGCGCGTACGTGGCGCTCCAGCTCTCCGGTTTGCGGAGGTTGTGGAGGTCACTGGCGCGAAGATCGGTGCCGCTCAGCAGCTGGGGATCTACCGTATTGCGGGCATAGGAAACCAGCAGGGGCGCCACGACTCCCAGCGACTTGGGAATGAAGCGTTCCAGCCGGATCGCGGTGCTGACCAGCAGGGCGCTGGTGGTGTTATAGGTCGGATCCTGGCCGATCTGCTGGAAGGCGCCATCCTGGCGGACGAAGCTGGCTTGAACGTCGGCGACGTCGGAAGCGGAAAGTCTGCCGTTCAAGGCCATGGCGGTGCCCATGCGGGAGACCGGCTCGGTGAGCCTGATGTCATCCACCCACAGCTCCGCCGTGTCTATCACGCTGCTCTGGTTCACCCGGAAAATGCCGGCCGCCATCTCCTGGACCCGCGCGAGATTGGGGGGATTGATGGCGGGATCCGCGACCTGCACCACGTAGGGGCCGGAACACGCCACGTACGCCGTGGAATCACCGCCGCACTCCACCGATCCGGACGGCGGCAGGCCCTGGAGAAACCGGGTCTGGATGTCGCCCCGGAGCCGGCGCCAGGTCTCCAGGTCGATCGCGACCTCCGGCACCCAGCTCACGGTGCTGACCGGCGTCCGGTAGAGATAGAAATTGCGATCGTCGGAGCCCAGTTTGAAAAAGGCCTCCAACTCTCCGTTGTCCCATCCCAGCCCGTGGCCCCGCAGCCAGATCCGCAACTGCTGGTACTTGAGCAGGTCCTGGGGTCCGGAGGGGAACCGGAAATACGCCTCGGCACGCTCCCCCTGGAGCAGGCCGGCGCCCAGCACCCGCAGCGACTTCTCGTTGATCTGCTGGCCCTGCACGTCGCGCCCGCCATCTTTCCGGTTCGCCTGGTTGCTGAGACCCGGCGGCGATTCGTAGCCCAGCTCGGTATTCACGGTGGAGATGACGGTGACCGCGATCTCACCATGGGTTTCCGCCAGCGAGCCGGAGAGACCCTTGATCGGCCGGTCGGCCCGGCGAGTCCAGGACGAACCGACCAGCTTCATCCGGGCCAGCGCGAACCGCGCGACGATGTCGTCGCCCCCGTTGTCCGGCTCCGAGGCAACTGTCAGTCGCAGGTGCTGCACCAGCCGGATATTGGGGGAGCCGATGATGGCGTCGGGCGAGCGCAGCGGAATCCGGTAGAGCTTCCAGCCGAAGGGCCGGCCCGCGGTATCGACGCCGGATACTCCGTCGCGGACAAAGTATTTCGCGTCGCCCAGGGTGACCACGTAGCGGAAGACATTCTCCGCGGGGCCGTTGGCATTCAGCTGGAGATCGGCGTTCAGGTCTTCGGTATCCAGCAGCCCGTTGCCGTTGGTGCAGCGCGAACTCAGGTCGCCCCAGGGGAAGACCAGCACCGTGCGGCCGAGCTCGCGGAGGCAGAGGGCGGGTTTCTTGACCGGGAAATCGCCAGAAATGATCGAATCGGGCCGGTCCGACAGGATGCCGATGTCATCGGTGGCGGCGTCGAAGATGCCGCTGATATCCCGCTCGCTGTCCAGGATGCCGACCCCGGTGTAGCCCCGCCCGGTGAAGGTGGAGTCAGGGCCGGCCTGGGTCGCCACCACCGTCAGGCTCTCCGGCACCAGGGCCAGGGCGTCCTCGTTCACGGTGCCCAGGTCTACCACCAGCCTCACTCCCGCGCTGTCGGCCAGCCGCCGCCCGTCCTGGAACACCCAGAACTCCAGGTACTCGTTGCGCGACAGGTCCACGCCGGTGGTGCTGAGCGCGGTGGACATCGAGCGCCAGCGGGGCTGAAAGCTCCGGGGTGGCAGACTCCAGTGCGACCGATTGGTGCGGTCCACGATCCCGCCCGCGGTATCAGCGTGCAGGGTCAGGAACATCAGCGTTTCCCGCTGGGAACCGGTCCCCAGGATCTTGATGTTGGGATCGATGTCCTGGGCCCGAAGCTCGATGGGCTGGCCACCCGGCCCGGGCACCAGGTTCTGCCAGGTCAGCTGGACCGCCCAGGTGGAATCGAACCCGGCGGCGAATTCGGGGATCTCGGTATCGAGCCCGGTGGGTAGCTGGGGCCGGCTGCCGAACTGCCAGAGATTCTCCCGCAGCGATATGTCGATGCCGGCATCGCCTTCGAACTCCTCCAGGTACGCCGCCCCCGCGCGATTGGGATCCGGCTTGGTCATCGCCAGCTCGGCGGTCACATCGAGACGCGAGGGAGCGGTGGCGCCGCCGGTGGTTATGCCGTTGAGCAACCGGGTGATCCCGTTGGGCCGGAAGTGCAGGTCGGTGTTGATTCCCGCCACCAGCGTCGCTTCCGGCTCGAAGCCAAGCGGGGGCCGGTTGAAGGCGGTCTGCTCGTACTGGTAGATGCCGATGAGGTTGATGTTGCCGCGATCACCCATGGAGTAGCGGGTGGAGGCGCCCAGCATCGTGGTCGGCGCGATCGCGAAGAATCCCCGCTCTTCGAAGCGCGCCACCACGGTCCCGGTCCCCGACCCGAACAGCACGTTGGGATCCAGGAACGTTACCCGGCCGGTACCGTAGTCGATCGAGTAGTCCACGCCGCGCGCCAGCACCCGGCCATTGGCAGTAAGCTGCTCGCTGCCCTCCCGAATCTGGATGGCGTTCAGGTCGAGCGAGGAGCGGTCCGACGTGCCGCTGGCATTGTACTGGAGCCGGAATACGAACTTGGCCGGCGGCCCCTGGCTCAGCACCAGGTAGAGGGGCGTCCGGTACAGCGAGTCGGAGCGTTCCGGCAGCGTGAGACGGGTGGGATCCGCGAACGGCTGCAGGTGGGGCAGGACCACGTACGCTTCCCGCACGACCGCCTGGCTCTGGAGATCCTGGGCCCGGGGAAACAGCCGGTTGGAAACATCGAACACATTCTCATCGGTCGGCAGTGAGAGACCCAGCAGTGCCAGGTAGGTCGAGGCGGACCCGGAGAGCGGCCGCTCGCTCTGGTTGACCGAGAGCCCAACCCGGAGCGTGTTGCGATCGAGATCGGTTCCCGCGATGCGGTAGACCTGCCGCATCTCGTGCCGGAACGTCACCCGGTCGGCGCCGACCTGAGGCTCGACGATCAGCCGCAGGGTGTCAACCGGCGGCTGATTGGGAGGCGTGGGGGTATCGCGGACGGGCCCGGTGCCGACCCGGGCCCCGCTCGCGGTCACATAGCTCACCGCCAGGAAATCCCGCAGATCGAGCTTGGAGCCGAGCACGAACCAGAGTCCCGACTGGTCGAGATAGTAGTCCTGGTTCTGGACCAGGAGCTCCCAGCGGGCGGTTTGCCGCTGAATCCCGTCGGCGCTGATCGCGATCGCATTGATGCCGCCGACGCTCGGATTGCTTCCGCCCTGGTTCTGCGCGGCGCGATAGCGGTAGACCCGGAGTTGCTGCTTGGGTAGATCGTTGACGCTGACGGTCTGGGGATTGAGGTTCAGAATGTCGAGGGCCGGGTACCCGGAGACGATCGCCGGATCCAGCACCCAGAAGAAACGCCCCGACTCGAAATCGAGATCGCGCAGTTGGCGGTCCTGCGGCTGGCTGATCCGGTCCCCGACCGTGAAGACCCGCTCGGCGACCGAGCTGCCCTTCTGTTGCGCCGCGATGGTCTGGAACTGGAAGGGACCCACCTGGAAGGTGGCGTTCACGCCGAAGTTGTTGGCGGGAACCGCCGCGGTAATGAACCGGGAGGGCGGCGGCTGGAAGGTCACGGTGCCGACTTCCAGCCGCTGGACAATCTCGTCTTCCAGCCCCTGGTAATACACCTGGATGTTCTGGGCGCCCTGGAAATCCCGCTCCGAATCGTAGTCTACGTTGATATGGAGCCGCCGGCCGATCACGCCTCCGGCGAGGACATTGAATTGATTGTCCAGCCGCGGAGGGGTGAAGCCGCCGCGGCACCCGGACGCGGGATCCAGCAGCGCGAACGGGGTACAGCGCTCATTGCGAATCCGGTCGGTGCGGAGCTCGAGCCGCGCCTGCCCATCCACCTCGAGATCGGCGTATTTCGACGGCAGTCCCAGGATACCCTGGCGGGGCCCCCCGGGCTGGGACCGGTCGGTGAGCGGGGTTCCGTAGATGCTGAGCATCCGGAGCGCCATCGCCTGGGCGACTCGGGTCGAATCCAGCATCATGGCCATGGTGCTGTCCCAATACTGCAGGGCCAGTCCTGGAATCAGCGGCGAGCCCACCCCGGGTGTCCGGAGCGGAAGTGGCGTCTCCAGTCGTTGCTGGGGAATCCTGAAGGTGGCACGCCAGCCCGGCAGCGTCGTATCCGCCTGACCCCACGCGACGCAGGGCAGGAGGAGGAAGCAGGCGCCGAAGGCAAGCGCGCGTACCAAAGGGGAGATGCGAAGCGAAATCGGACGTTGGGTCGAAGTGGACACCTAATATAAGCGCTTAAGGTACTATGAGATAGCTCGATAGGCGGTAGCAGGCGGTCATAGGCGTAGAGGACGGTAGGTTTGCTCCACTGCCCAGCCTGAATCCAATGGCGCACACCGTCCATTCCCGCCTGTGACCGTCTATTACCGTCTATTACCGCCTATTACCGTCTTCTACCGCCTATTACCGCCTATTACCGCCTGGATCGATTTACCTTTCACTATGCGTTTGCTCGAGAAATACCTGCTCCGCCAGCTGATCGCCCCGTTCTTCTTTGCGCTCGCGGCGCTCACCAGCATCATGCTCCTGAACCAGATCGCCCGGCGGTTCG
>JBDTTZ010000314.1:0-13416 GCA_040008015.1 Gemmatimonadota bacterium | reverse complement strand
CCTGGGGCAGGGCAAGGCAGAGCTTGCGGAGACGGGTCAGGGGCCTTGGCGGCATATTCAGAAGGTAAGAGGTAAGAGATAAGAGGTAAGAGGTAAGAGGTAAGAGGTAAGAGGTAAGAGGTAAGAGGTAAGAAGTAAGAGGTAAGAAGTAAGAAGTAAGAAGTAAGAGGTAAGCTTTGGGCAGTAAGCCGGAACCTTGATTGTGATCGAGGGACTTGCGGCCAGTCCCGCTCGCCGCTTACTGCTTACTTCTTACATGTCGAAGGGTCCCAATGGCGAAAAGGATCGCGACTCCCAGGATTCGCAAAGGCCAGGGCGACGTCAAGCTCACCACGATCGGCCGGTTACCACCAGTATCGATGGCGGCGGTACGGGCGACCGCCAAATCCGAACCCGAAACCGAATCCGAACCGCGGTCCCCAGAATCCCGAGAAGGGATGGGACCAGGGATCGTAGTAGTACGACGGGCCGTAGTACCGCGCATGGGTGGGATAGTTCCGTCCGTCGACCACGGTGTAGCGGGCCAGGTCGTACTCGTAGCGAGCCGGAGCCATCCGGTCGACGATATCCAGCAGGCTCGCTTCCGGATCGTTGCGATCGGTGCTGTCGGAGAGGGCACGGTAATCCCAATGCCGGCCCCGGACATAGCTGGAGAAATCGAACGGCTCTGCGGAAATGACGGCGAGCACCGATCCGACACCGGTGGACTCGTCTACCATGAACGCCTCCCGATCACCCCGGCTCTTGACCTCATAGTCCTTGCCGCCCCTGATGGTCGTGGAATCGTCCGGATCGAGAGGGAAGAGGACCCGAACCCGGCCCTCGCCGTCCATCCGGAGAACCAGGAGGTACCCATCGGTCTCGGTCCTGACCCGGACCTTGGCGTGCTGGCCGAGATAGAACACGTCGTTGGAGAGGGTGAGGCGGATGGGCGGGTCGCCGGGTTTCGCGGCGAATGCAGGTGTTGGATTCGGGCCGCCGGAGAGCGCGAGTGTCAATGTCAGTGCGAGCAGCATAGGTCCTCCCTGAAAATCCCACTGCCTTGATTGGTGGGGCCCCCCCGAACAGAATATCGCGCTAAGCCGGGGAAAGGTTGTGACCCAAAGAACGCGAGCCGGACCCGATTATCGCGGAACGGCCCGTCAGTTTCGAAATGCGACAAGAAATGCTCGGTTTGTCCCCCTGACGGCCTGTGGTGTCATCGCCATGAGTCGAAAAACATCGGAAGGCGCGGCTTGCGGCGCGGAAGACGCAATTCATGCGCCTTCTCCCATCAGCCGATCACGCACCGCGTCTCCCAACAGGGTGAACGCCACCACGACCAGCACCAGGGCCACGCCCGGCGCGGCGGCTACCCATGGGGCGTTGACCAGGGTATCGCGGCCCGATGCGATCATGTTGCCCCAGGATGGCGTCGGCGGCTGGACTCCGAGCCCCAGGAACGAGAGGCCGGCTTCCAGCATGATGGTGTTGCCTACGCCGAGCGCGGCGGCGGCGATGACCGGGGTGAGGGTGTTGGGGACGACATGCCGGAACAGGACGCGTTTGCGGTTGGAGCCCAGCGCATAGGCGCTCTCCACGAAGGGCCGCGCGACCACGCTCCTCGCTTCGCCAAAGACCAGCCGCGCGATGCTCATCCATCCTGTGAGTCCCAGCACCAGGACGACCAGTAAAGCGCTGGGCTGCCACAGGGCGGTGAGCAGGAGCAGCAGCACCACCCGGGGCAGCGCCAACGCGAAATCGGTCGCCCCCATCAGCATGGCGCCGGTGCGCCGCTGAAAGACTCCCGCCACCGCTCCCACGAAGAGGCCAAGCAAGACCGACAACGCCATGGCCAGGATGCCCACGGCCAGCGACACCCGGGCACCGTACGCGAGCCGGGTCCACACGTCGCGTCCAAAGCGGTCGGTCCCCAGCAGATGAAAGGCGCCGGTAGGGTCGCTGGTGAGTGGGGCGAGGAACCGGGTCGCGACGATGTCCAGTTGCGCCGGCTCGGTACGCGTGAGCAGGGGCGCAAATACCGCGGCCAGTACGATCAGGGCAATCACCAGGATTCCGAATCGGGCGCGGCCATCTCGCCACAGCATTTCAGCTCCCATCGGTCACCCGGAGCCGGGGATCCACCCGGCTCGCCAGGAAGTCGGCCATGATATTCCCGACCACGACCAGGATGGCGCTCACCGTGGTGGCGGCCATGACAACGGGATAGTCTCGCGCGCGCACGGCGTCCACCAGGACGCGTCCCACTCCCGGCCAGCCAAAGATCGCCTCGACGAAGACGGTGCCCGAGAATACCGCGGGGAGGGAGAGACCCAGCAGGGTGACCACGGGAATGAGGGCGTTGCCGAGGACGTGACGGAGGTTAATCTGACGTTCGGTGAGCCCGCGGGACCGGGCGACCATGACGAAGGGCGCACCGCGAACATCGAGCATGGCGCCGCGGACGTAGCGGGCAATCCCCCCAATGCCGATGAGGGTAAGTGTGAGGAGAGGCAGCGCGATGTGCCTCAGCCGGTCGATGATCCGGGCGCCAGGACTTAAGAAGTCGGCGTCGAGCCCGGCGGCGCCGAAGGCCGGCAACACCCGGAGCCAGTAGGTGAATAGCATCACCAGCATCAGCCCCAGCCAATACCCCGGGAGCGCGAAGAGGGTGACCGTGCTGACCGAAAGGGTTGTATCGAGAGCCCGGCGGCGGGTGGAAGCCTGGATGACGCCGGTGAGTATGCCGAGGATGTAGCTCAAGGAAAGGGAGAGAAGGACGAGAATCGCGGTCGCCGGCCAGGCCCGCCCCAGCATCGCGGCGACCCGCTGCCCGGTGGCGATGCTGGTGCCCCAGTCACCCCGGACGAAGCGTCCCACCCAGGCCGTGTATTGCAGGGGGAGCGAGCGGTCAAAACCGAGAAAGTGCCGCTGGGCTTCGATCTGTTCCGCGGTGGCCGACGGACCCAGCAGCTGCTCGACCGGGTCTCCGGGCGCCAGTCGCAGCAGGAAAAATGTCAGGGTGATGACCCCGGCGACGATCAACAATCCGATCAGCGCTCGGCGGGCGACGAGGCGAAGCATGGGAAGAATATGGGGTCATTATCATTAGTCCACACCTGACCACCGGAACCAACGCACGTGAAACCACCCCGGGCCGCCCTGCTTCTGCCGCTTCTCGCTCTCGTGGGCTGCCAGGGCGCGGCACCCCGTCGGGGGGCTACCATCATGTTTGCCTCGGGCGCGGATCTTCAGAGTATCAACCCGCTGCTCACGGTGCATCCGCTTGCCCGCCAGGTGCAGCGCTATCTCCTGTTCACTACCCTGGTGCGGTACGACTCCACCCTGGCAATTCAGCCGTACCTGGCACGCACCTGGGCCTGGTCGGAACAGGGGAAAGTGCTCACTCTGCACATCTTTCAGGGCCTCCGCTGGCACGACGGCGTCCCCACCACCGCGCGCGATGCGGCATGGACGCTCAACACGGCCCGGGATCCAGAGACCGGCTATCCTCGCCTCACCGATCTCGCCAGCCTCTCCACCGCCGAGGCGCCTGATGACAGCACGCTGGTGCTTCGATTCACCGACCCGCAGGCCGTCATCCCGGACGTTCTTACCGACCTGGCCATTCTGCCCGCGCACCTTCTCGATACCGTCCTGGCGGGCGGGCTCCGCGGGGCAGCGTTCAACGCGCATCCGGTCGGCAATGGTCCATTTCGCTTCGTGACTCACGAAGCCAATCGCCGCTGGGTGTTCCGGGCCGATTCCTCGTTTCCGGCGGCCCTGGGCGGACCGCCCAGGCTGGAGCGATTCGTTGTCGCCGTGGTGGACGAACCGACCACGAAGCTGGCGGCGCTGGCCTCGGGGGAACTGGACTTTGCCGGGATCCAGCCCGCACACGCCGAGTTCGTCCGGAGGGATCCGGATCTCGCGGTACTGACCTATCCGCTGCTCTTTACCTATGGCATCGTTTTCAACACCCGAAAACCACCATTCGACGACCCCGCGGTGCGACACGCGGTTTCCCTTGCGCTCGATCGGCGGCAGATTGTGGACGGCTACATTTACGGGTTCGGAACCGCCGCGTTCGGGCCGGTGGTGCCCGGCCTCCCCGGGTATGTCCCTGCGACAGAAACCGCGGTAGCGGTGGATTCCGCGCGGGCGCTGCTGGGCGGGCGTAGCATCGCCTTCGAGCTGCTGACTGTTGGGAGCGGAGAAGCGGCGCTGGAGCAGATGATCCAGGCCCAGCTGGCGCGCGCCGGATTCAAGGTGCGGATCCGCCAGATGGAGCTGACCGCTTTTCTCGACCGGGTGAATTCCCGGCACCCGGAGTTCGCCGCGGCGGTGTTGGGAACCGCCGGCGACCTCGGCCTGGGATATCTCACCCCGCTCGGGGCTCTCGCCGGGGTGGAGGTCCCGCCCGACCGGGCCCAGGCTCAGCGAATGTTCGAGCAGCTGGTGCCAGTCGCTTTCCTGTACCATGCCCGGGGAGTGCAGGGCATGAACCGCCGGGTGGAGAACGTCACCATGGACCTGCGAGGCGAGCTTTCGGGAGTGAGCCGGTGGTCGGTGCATGAGTAGCGTTCTCGAAATCGCTACTCACGGCTCGGCTCCGCTCCGGCTGGACCTCGCGGGAGGCTGGACCGACGTTCCCCCGTTCTCGGCGCGGGAAGGCGGGCTGGTGGTGAACGTGGCGCTCGGCCTGTACGCCCACGCGACGGTAGAAACCGGCGGCCAGGGGCTGGTGCTGGTCTCTGAGGATCTGCTGGAAGAGGTGCGGCTGAATTCTCCGGACGAGCTGGATCCGAAGGGACAGTTGCCCCTGCTTCAATCCGCGTTGCGCCGTTTCCCGGTGTCGCCCTGCATGGTGACGACCCGATCGGAGGCTCCCGCGGGCTCCGGCCTTGGCAGCTCGGGCGCTCTCGACGTGGCGCTGGTAAGCGCGCTGCTCAAGGCGCGCGGCGAGACGCTGGAGCGCGAGGAACTGGCGCACGAGGCGTGGGAAGTCGAGGCGGTGGAAGCCGGCATGGCAGGTGGCAAGCAGGACCAGTATGCCGCGACGCTGGGCGGATGCCACCTGCTGCGATTCAACGATCCGGATGTATTGGCGGAAAGCCTGAGACTGGACGACGCGCTGGTCGATCATCTGCAACGCCACCTGGTGCTGTGCTACACTGGAACCTCGCGGGTCTCGGGTGATACGATTCGCCGGGTGATGGATGCGTATGAGCGGGGGGACAGCGGCGTGGTCGGGGCGCTCCGCGGGATGAAGGAGGTCGCGAACCGAATGGTGGACGCACTGGCGAAGGGAAAATCCGAAGAAATCGGCGCGCTGCTGTCGGCAAACTGGGCGCATCAGTGTGCTCTCGATCCCCAGATGCAGACTCCATCCATGGTCCGGCTGGAGCAGGCCATGCGGGAAGCCGGAGTGCACGGTGGCAAGGCGGCCGGTTCCGGCGCTGGAGGGTGCATGTTCTTTCTCGCGGGACGCGACCCGATGGCGGCGGCCAACGCGGCGCGCCAGGCCGGCGCCCAGGTTCTGCCGGTGACCCTGGTCAAGGAAGGCGTACGGGCATGGTGACGGGCGAAGCGCTGCTGGAGCGGCTCACCGAGCGGGCACAGCCGGTGCTCGCGAAGATGCCGGCGATTCCGCGGATCAAGGCGCTGCTTTCAAGCGACGGCGGCGTGTGCCCCGAGGATGGGTCGACCCTGGTATTCGATCCCTGGAGCCCCCACCAGCATCGCTGTGCCCGTTGCAACGGGGTGTATTCCGGCGAGCGGCACGACGGCGCATGGGCCAAGTATCAGCATCTCTGGCTCTCGGAACGCGCGGCGCACCTGGCCACGGTCGCGGCCCTCGGAAGCAACGAGGCCGCCGCGGAGCGCGCAGCGGCAATACTCCGAAGCTACGATCCGCCCTACTTCGAGCTTCCCAACCGCGATAACGTGCTGGGCCCCAGCCACCTCTTCTTCTCCACCTACCTCGAGTCGATCTGGGTGCTGAACATCATCGCGGCGGCCACCCAGTTGCGCACCACGAACCTGATGGACGAAGAGCTGATCGGCAGCATCGACCGGATCGCGGATGAGGCGGCGAGCCTGATCGGCGAATTCAATGAAGGCTTCTCCAATCGGCAGACGTGGCACGCCGCGGCGCTGACCGCCATCGCCGCCTGGTTCGAAGATGACGATCTCGCGCGCCAGGCGATCGAGGGGCGAACCGGGTTGCTCGGTCACCTGGCCGATGGTTTCGGCGAGGACGGGACCTGGTTCGAAGGAGAGAATTACCACCTCTTCGCACTCCGCGGATTGCTCGTCGGTCTTGGCTGGGCCCGCTCGATGGGCGCGGAGCTGCTGGAAGACGAAGCCGTTGCTTCGCATCTCCGCGCGGCACTCATGGCTCCAGCCCGCACCGCGCTGCCGGATCTCACCTTCCCCGCGCGAAAGGATTCCCGGTACGGCGTCTCCCTCGCCCAGCCGATGTACCTCGAGCTGTGGGAGGTGGGCCGTTCGCTGGCGGGTGATCCGGACGGGGTGATTGGCGGATGGCTGAATGCGCTGTACCAGGTCCCGGCGCAGCCGGCCCTTACGTTCGATTCCTATCTGCACGAGGCCGCCGAGCCGCCGCCGAGCCAGCGCACCAGGGCCGATCTCTCCTGGTGGACTCTTCTCCACACACCGGACGAACAGCCTGAGGCAACCGAATGGAAGCCAGCAAGCGTGTATCTCCCGTCACCGGGGCTGGCGATACTTCGAAACGGAAGCCGATATGCGAGCCTCGAATGCGGGGCTACCGGCGGCGGCCACGGCCACCCGGACCGGCTGCACCTGACGCTGCATGCCGATGGAGTGCACTGGCTGCCGGATTTCGGCACCGGGTCCTACGTCGCTCGCGACCTGTTCTGGTATCGCTCGACGCTGTCACACAATGCTCCGCTGGTGGACGGCAAGTCCCAGCCGCTGGAAAGCGCGGTGGCCCAGCACTTCGATCAAAAAGGCGACTGGGGCTGGATGCATGGCACGTTTGAGGGATGCGATCGCACCGTGGTGGCCGGTCCCAGCTACCTGCTCGACATCCTGACGTTCTCAGCCGCCGATCCGCACCAGGTGGAGCTGGCCTGGCATCTCGCCGGCGAGATCAGGATTGAGACGCCCGGATCCTGGGAGCCGGTCGCTTTCGAGAATGAATTCGTCACTAATTCCGAACGCTTCGTACCGTCCCAGCCGGGGGTCATCGTAGTGAGGGGCGCCATGGGAGCCAGGCAGTGCCGTCTTCACCTGCTCTTCGAGGGCGACCTGCTGCGAATGCGGGCCCCGGGAACCCCGGGCTCCGGTCCGGCCGACTTCCTTCTCTGCCGGGCCGAGGGCGCCCTGGCGCGGATGACGACGGTCGTGGATCTCTCACCCGATGGACGGGTCACCCGGCTGGTTCGCGAAGGGGAGCGAATTACTGTGACCCACGAAGGCAGCGATCAACACGTGTCGCTGCTCGATGGGTGGCAGGTGGAAACCGGGGGCAGTATCGTCAAGCTCGGCGGCGCAATCCGCGCGGCGGCCACCACCGCGCCCATGATCGTCTTCGATCGGCCCGATGTGCTGACGGCACCGGCGGCTTGGGTCAGTGAGCCGCCCGCGCTGGATGGCACTCCGGATGGTTTCGATCAGTCATACCCACTGACCCTCGATACCGAATTGCAGTATCGCCGCAGCGAAGAGCCGTATCCCGGGCCGGAATCACTTTCCGCCACTGCGTTTCTCAACTGGAATGACGAGGCGATCTTTCTGATGGTTGAGGTCGTGAAGCCCGAGCTCGCGATCCGGCCGGGGAATGCCCCGCCGCTCACTCTCGACAACGAGGTTGACGACATTCACAGCGACGGCCTCCAGGTGTACCTGGCGCGTGCCGGCAGGGTGCTGGGATTCCTGGTAGTTCCTGAGGCCAACGGCCAGGGCCTGCGGGTGCGGACCGCCGGAGAGACGGAGGGAATCCCCGGCATGATCGAGGGATCGTGGAGCCGGACGGACGAAGGATATCGGGTGACCCTGGTGCTCCGACCCGACTGGTACCTCGACGATCCCGAAGGGCTCAAGTTCGATTTGCTGATCAACGAGATGTACGCTGACCGGCAACGTCGCGCGGGCCAGCTGGTCTGGAGTGGAGGGAATGGCTGGGTCTACCTCCAGGGCGACCGGCAGGATCCCCGACGGTTTGGGGTGTTGGAGCTGGTGCCATGATGCTGTGCGGCCGGTTGGTGACCAGCTGGGCTGCCTTTTTCAACACGTAGCCACGTAGGACACGTAGGGCCACGTAGACAACAAATGAACAGGTGGTTGTCGATTCCCCGCGGTTCACATAAGCTCAGTTTCTGTTGTAATAATTGTTGTTCTACGTGTCCTATGTGACTACGTGTTGAAAACGGTCGATTCGCAAAGGTACCTTCCGGTGATCATTCCAGGCTTCAGCTCTACCGGTTCGAAGCGACCCGATGCCCTCTACGGCCCCGGCGACCTCGACGGTCTTCCGGTCCGGATGACCCGCAGCCGAGGCTGTACCGTGTGGGACGAGCAGGACAGAGAGTACCTGGACTTCATCATGGCATTGGGCGCCGTCGCCCTGGGCTACGGCTATCCCGCCGTGAATCGCGCCGCCCAGGAAGCGATCGAATCGGGAGTGGTGGGTTCGCTGGCTCCGGTACACGAGGAGGCGCTGGCGCAGGAGCTCAAACGACGGATCCCGCTGCTGGACCAGGTTCGCTTTCTCAAGACCGGGGCGGAGGCGGTTGCGGCGGCGGTCCGGATTGGGCGGGCGAGCACGGGCCGGGACGGCGTCCTGGGCTGCGGCTACCACGGATGGCTCGACTGGTGCCAGGTGGACGACCCCGCGGTTCCGTCGGGAACCCGCGCCAGTTTCCAGGCGCTTCGCTTCAATGATCCCGGCGATGCCCGGAAACAGATCCGCGCGTTGGCGACGAAACTGGCGGCCGTGGTGATCGAACCGGTCATCGATGCCGCTCCCTCCACCGAATGGTTGCAGACGCTCCGGGACGAAACCACGGCGGTCGGGGCGGTGCTCATTTTCGACGAGATCAAGACCGGGTGTCGCTTGGCGGTTGGGGGCGCCGCTGAGCGCTATGCAGTCGAGCCCGACCTGATGGTGATGGGCAAGGCGCTGGCCAATGGATTTCCCCTGGCGCTGGTGGGTGGCCGCTCCTCCGTGATGGAGGCGGCAGCCCGGACCTGGATCTCCTCCACGCTGGCCACCGAAATGGTCTCGTTGGCGGCCGCCAGGGTTACCCTCGAGCTGATCGCCGCGGCGCACGTGCCCGCTCGGCTAACCGAGTCGGGGAACCAGCTGTGGCTCGGGCTCACCCGGCTGAAGGAGCTCCATCCCAACCTGATCAGCGAGGTGCGCGGCGTTCCGGAGATGTGCTTCCTGGAGTATCGGGGCGAGGACACCGGGGCGGCAGTCACCCGCGGGGCGGCTCGGCGCGGCCTGCTCTTCAAGCGCAACGCGTACAATTTCGTGTCCCTGGCGCACCACCGGGCCGACATCGAGACCGCGCTGGGGATCCTGGGTGAAGTCCTGAAAGAGCTGACATGCTGATCGACGTCCACGCCCATTTTTACCACGACCGCTCACCCCGCACCGATTGGCGGGAGCGAAACCGGAGCCGGCTCGATGCGGGTGCCACGATCGGGATCGACATCCACATCGCATCGATCCTGGGGACCTGGGGCCTGACGTCTCCGGTGTACTTCCCGTCTCCCGCCGACCTCGAGTTCGGTAACGACGTCATGCTGGCGCTGGAGCGGCAACATCCCGATCGAGTTCGCGGCTACGTGGCCGTCAACCCCAACTACACTCACCACGCCCTGGGTGAAATCGAGCGCTGCCTGGCGAGAGGCATGATCGGGATCAAGCTGGCGGCGAGCCGCCGGGCCAACGACCCACTGCTGGATCCGATCTGCCGGGCCGCGGCGTCGCATGGGGTGCCGATCCTGCATCATATCTGGCAGCGGCGGCGAAAAGACTGGCCCGGGCAGGAAGCGTCGGATGCCACGGAGCTATGTGAGCTGGCGGCCCGTCATCCTGATGTGAACTTTATCCTGGCTCACATCGGCGGCGGCGGCGACTGGCAGCATTCGCTGCACGCGGTGCGGGACGTGACCAACGTCCACGTGGATCTCTCCGGTAGCGGCGTGGATGGCGGAATGCTGGAGGCGTGCCTCGAGGCCGTCGGTGCCAGGCGCATGCTATGGGGCGCCGACATCACGATGGAAACCGGGTGGGCCAAGCTGCGCTATCTGAAGCACCTGGTTTCCACCGAAGACCACGAGATGATAGCCTGGAAGAACGCCGCGGCGATTTTCCCCGCCTTGGGTTTGAGTTCTCATGAATAGCACCGTGGCGGTTATGGCCATAGCCATCGAGATCAAATGACTATTGACGTCAACGTATTCCTCGGCAGCTATCCCTTCCGGCGGGTGCCGGGTACCTCCTCTGAAGCAGTCCTCAGGGGGATGGATCGCATTGGCGTTGAGACCGCGTGGGTCAGTCACCTTCCCGGCCTTTTCTGGAAGGACCCCGCCGAAGGGAACAGCTGGCTTTTTAACGAAGCGCAGCGGGTACCGAGATTCCGTCCGGTGCCTGCCGTACAGCCGGAGCTGGCGCACTGGGAGGATGTGGTCGCAGAGGCTGCTTCGCACAATGCACCGGCGGTGCGTTGCGACCCCCAGTTCTCGGGCCTCAATCCGGCCGGTGCGCCGATGCGGCAGCTGCTGGCGGTGGCCGCCGAGCTGGACATGCCGGTGCTCATGGCCGTGCGGCTGGAGGATCTCCGGCAGCGGCATCCCAACGACGTCGCTGGAGATCTTCAGGCGGCCACGGTTCGCGCTCTTGTCCGCTCCCACCCGCGGGTCAGGCTCATCATCACCCACGCCGACCGCGGCTTCATCGATGAGGTGTATTTCGGTTCCACGCCGGAGGAACAGGCGCGGATCTGGTGGGACATCTGCTGGATCTGGGGTCCTCCGGACGATCACCTTGCCACCCTGGTCAAGACGATCGGGGCGGACCGTTTTCTCTTCGGCAGCGGCATGCCGCTCAGGATACCGGAGAACAGCGTGGCCAAGCTGGATCTCTCCGGATTCTCGGCGGACGAGCGCCGCGCCATCGAAGAGGGCACCGCCGCGAAAGTCGGCGCCAGGGCATGACTCCCTTCGATCCAGAGCGTTTGCGACACAGCCTGATCCCCGCCGTCCCGGTCCCCTTTCGGGGGACCAGCATCAACGAGGCCGCGCTTCGCTCCTACGCCACCTGGATGAGCGCCCAGCCGGTTGCCGGCGTCGCGGTGTGGGCCCACACCGGTCGCGGTCCGCATCTGACCGGAGAGCAGCGCCGCCTGGTGCTCGAGGTGTGGCGTGAAGCGATGCCCGATCGCATCATCGTGGCCGGTGTTCGCGACATCACCACGGCCATCGAAGCGCGCCGGGATCATGCCGACGCCCTCCTGGTTTTCCCCGAGGCCAAAGACCCGGTCCAGCATCACAAGCGGCTGGGCCGCGAGCTGCCGGTAATTGCTTTCCATCTCTATGCCGCTGCCGGTGGGGTTGATTACGACGACGCCACCTTGGACCGGATCCTCGAGCTGCCCGAGGTCATCGGGATCAAGGTCGCGACCCTCGATTCGGTGATGACGTTCCAGCGAATCGCCGATCGGGTGCGGGCGCATCCCGGCAAACTGCTGATAACCGGAGAGGACCGGTTCCTTGGCTATTCCCTCATGATGGGCTCCGACGCGGCGCTGATCGGCATGGGCGGTGCGCTGACCGGTCTCCAGGCTCGGCTGATCCGGGCCCATGCCGATGGTGATCTGGCCGCCTTTCACCAGCTCTCGGCCATGGTTGACCGGTTCTCCCAGGTCACATTCATCCCGCCGATCGAAGGTTACATCCGGCGCATGCTGTGGGCGATCGCCGCGGAAGGAGCCATCCCTGAAGACGCCTGCAACGATCCCTGGGGGCCGGCGCTTCCCGAGAACGAGAGGGAAGCAGTTCAGAATGCGGTGAGAGATGCGCGCGCGGCTGGCGCGTGACTTCGAGCGGTTTGGGCAGGAGCTGCCCGGCGACTTTCCCGCGCATGTGCGGGAGAGCTACCACATCGACCTGGCCGCGCGCTACCTGGGCGAGAGTATTCCCCACCCCATCGGCAAGGGCTCGGGACAGTTGTCCCTCAAGCCGGAGCAGCTGGAAGCCGATGCCGATGCCGGCCTCGCCTTCGTGGTCCTCAAGACCCTGATCGCCGAAGACGAGAGCGGCACCCAGGCCATGGCTGCCTGGGCAATCCATGAAACCCGGATGACGGTAGAGGAAATCCCGAGTGCCTCGGCTCGCCAGGGGTGGACCGTCACCTGGAAAGGCCGGGGATGGGATCGGTCATTGGCCGACTACCTGGAGCTGGTGCGCGCCGGGCGGGAGATGACCAGGGCCGGGCGCATGCTGGTGGTTCCATCCGTGAAGTATCACCTTCCCATGACGGACGAGCCCTTTCGCGAATCGGAATACGCCTACACGACAAAGCAGCTGGCCGCGGCCTGGGGTGGCGGCCCCCTGCTGATGGAGAAAGATTTTTCCCCGACGTTGGCCGGGGACCCGCTGGCGGATGAACGGGAACGCATCCTCCGCTGGGTGGCCGAGGTTCCGGATCGAATCCGCTGGGCCGCGCCCGACGGCCTTCGGATCGGTCTCAAGCTGATGAACGCCCGCTTCGACGATGAATTCCAGCTGCAGATGCTGCAGACCGCCGCGTCATCGGGCGCCGATACCGCGGTGGTGTTCAACCGGCTGTTCAACCCGGAGCACAAGGTGGCTTATGGTGGCTGGGACCTGAGCGACCGGAACCTGCGGGTCCTGGAATCGGCGCGAGCCCGCGGTGCGGCGAAAGGCATTGCCCTCTCCGGCACCGGGAATGTCTGTTCCGGCCGGGTGCTGCTCGACTATGCCCGGATGGGGTGCGAGAGCGTACAGCTGCACACATTTTTCCAGCTGCCGCTGACCGAGTACGCCGCAATCAGCGGAAGCCGGACAGCACGCGCGCTGCATATGCTGGTGTTCCATCCGAAGGACGGGTTGATAGCAGGGATGATGGACCTGGAAGAGCAAGGCGTTCTGCACCGTGTGGATGGGGAACTGCGCTTTCGGGACCTGGGTGCGGGAAGTTGAAGCTTTTTGTGCTGGTGAGTTGTGGAATCGCGAAAGCGCGAATGAAGCGAAAGCGCGAACACGATTGTCCTCTTCGCGGCTTCGCTCCTGTCGCGTTTTCGCGATAGAGAACTAGACAATCTATGAAACTCGTTTCCGCGGACCTGCACCAGGTAGCTATTCCCCTGGTCGAGCCCTTCATCATCTCGGGTGGAACCATCGCCGAGCGGCGCTCGC
>JBDTTZ010000313.1:0-16975 GCA_040008015.1 Gemmatimonadota bacterium | reverse complement strand
CGGCCGGGATGGAGACCGGTTGCCCATCAGGATCCAGGTGGTGCCCAGCGCGATTGCACCCAGCACCGCCGCGGCCGCGATGACCCATTTACGGTTTCCGGTTCCCGGCTTCCAGCCCTCGATGGGCCTCGTACTCGTCGGCGTCATGCCGCCGCTGGGCGTCGTCAGCGGTTCCAGCTGAGTGAGCAGTTCCTCCGCGCTCTGCCAGCGATCGGCCGGCCGCTTGGCCAGGCAGCGCATGATGGCGGACTCCAGCCCCGGCGAGATCCCCGGCCGGAACTTGGAGAGCGGTTCCGGCGCCTGGGTCACATGCGCGGCCAGCACCTGCTGCGGTGAGCCTCCGACAAACGGCGGACGGCCGGCGAGCAGCTCGTACGCCATCACCCCGACCGCATAGATGTCCACCCGGTGATCGAGATGGGGATCGGCCGCGGCCTGCTCCGGCGCCATGTAGGCCGGCGTGCCGAGGGCAACGCCCGCGGTGGTGAGTTGATTGCGCCCGCTCGCCTCACTTACCGCCTTGGCGACGCCGAAGTCCATCACCAGTGCGTGGCGACCGGAGAGCATCACGTTGTCCGGCTTCACGTCGCGGTGCACCACCCCACGGCCGTGGGCATAGCTCAGCGCGTCCACGATCTCGCTGATCAGCTTGACGGCTTCGTGCACCGGCAGCTCGCCCTGCTTGACCAGCCGGTCGCGCAGTGACTGGCCGTCCACGTAGGGCATGACGTAATAGAGGAAACCACCCGCCTCACCCGATTCGAGCAGTGGCAGGATGTGGGGATGCTGCAGCTGCGCGGCGATCCGGATCTCGCGCAGGAAGCGCTCGGGTCCGATGCTGGCGGCAAGCTCGGGCCGCAGCACCTTGACCGCGACCTTGCGCTCGTGGCGCAGGTCGTCGGCGAGATAGACCGTGGCCATGCCCCCCTGCCCCAGCTCCCGCTCGAGTTGATAGCGGTCGGCGAGGGCGGCGGCGAGGCGCTCCTGGCTCATGGCCGGACCACGCGGCTCATCCACGCGTCGCCGTGATATTCCCGAGTCACCACGGTGGCTCGGTGCAAGTCGTCGGAAACTCCGAAGCTGGTGACGGCCCGGGGGATGGTGCCGAGCTTCTCGACTTGGCCCGGGCCCCGCACCCGGTAGAGGGTAACCGTCTCCTGGCTCTCCCAGAGCCGGAGCAGGATCGAGTGGTCGGGGAGCCACCCGAAGTTGACATTCTCGCCGAAGTACGTGACCCACGGAGTGACCTTGCCGTCGCCCAGGGACATGACGCTAAGCCCGAGCGAATCGTACGTTGCGACGTCGTACCCGATGAATGCCACTTCGCCTCCGTCCGGGGACAAGCCCAGGCTGAAGGCGCTGCTATACCAGTCCGGAATGGGAAATGTCCTCGGCGCGGCATCACCGTGGCGCTGAACGCTGATGCTCTGGCCATCCGACGGAACCCAGGCCCAGCCACCGTCGGGAAGCGGGGCGAAGTCCGTGATCGCCGAGTCCGGGATGACAACGGGACCTCGCCTGGCCCCGGTACGGAGGTCGCTCAGGGTGAGCCGCACGCCGGCCGGAGTCTTCTCGCCCAGCGCGATGGTGACCGAATCGGTGCCCCGGGAGAAGCCGAGCAACGATCCGGAGAAAGGCAGCGGGGTTTCGCTCCCGCCTCCAAATGGAGCGACCGACAGCTGATCCCCGCTGGCCGACGCGCCTCCGGTTCGCCGGATCAGGACCCGATTGCCGTCGCCGGTGATACCCGTGGTTACCGGCGTGGTTGAACGCAACAGGCGGTGGTCTTCGGTAAAGGCCCCGCGCAAGGCATCGCGCAGATCCAGAGTCCAGGCGCCGTACTCCGTGGTGCCCTCGTCCAGCACCAGGGTGCCGCCGTCCGCCGTCACACTGAACTGGGTGACGTGACCGGTGTAGACCGTATCCATCTGGTCCGAGAAGCGCCCGGTCCGCGGATCGAACGGCACCCGAATTATCGGTGGTCGCGGATTGGCCCCGGCCTCGATCAGCTGAGCCCACCAGGCATCGGCTGACAATGCGCGGGAGCCGTCCCCCGAAGCCGCGTGCGCCGAAAAACGGCTCCCTTCACGTCCCTGGCGATCAATGGCGCGCCATTCAAGTTCGGGAGACCGGTTGAGTGCAACGATGATCCATGACGACCCGGGTACGACACCGGTCACCCCCATCGCGTCGGCCGGCCCCGGCACCCGAATGCTGTCGCGGGCGACTCCGTCCAGGCCCGCAATGCGGACCCAGAAGACGCTGTCCGGCTTGGGCACTGGGGTGAGCAGCAGAGAATCGCCCCCGGCCCAGAACGACGCGCTGCCGCCGGCGACCAGCCGCGGTGTGCCACCCAGCGCGGAGATGAGGTAGTGCCCATAGTGGCCTCCGAAGGAGCCGGAGAACAGGAGGTTCCGCCGATCCGGGCTCCAACGGATGCCGTATAGCGCCGTCGCGCCATCGAGCAGGCGCCGGGCCGCGGCGCCGCCCACGTCGCTGAGCTCAATCCCGTACCGGCAGCCGCGGCTGTCACAGTCGGTGACGGCGTAGGCCAGCTGCTTGCCATCGGGCGAGATGGCTGGGTAGCTGACCTGCCCGGTCGTGGTCAGCTGAGTTCGATCGCGGAGGGTGACCGGAGCGTGCCCGCCTCGGCGGGATACCATGAACACCCCGCCCACCAGGACGGCCAGCACCCCGACTCCCCCGACCACCTTCACCCACCCCGCCATACCGCGCGACGCAGCCACCGCGGCGACCGGCATCGTGTGGGTCGGCGTCATCCCGCCGCTCGGCGTCGCTAACGGCTCAATCGCGGCGACCAGCTCGTCGGCGGTCTGGAAACGATCCGCCGGCCGCTTGGCCAGGCAGCGCATGATGATCGCCTCGAGCGTCGGCGAGATCCCCGGCCGCCGCTCGGTCACCGGCCGCGGCGCCTGGGTGACATGCGCCGCCAGGGTCTGTTGCGGCGTGAGGCCGTGGAAGGGCGGATAGCCGGTGAGCATCTCGTAGGCCAGCACGCCCAACGCGTAGATGTCCACCCGGTGATCGAGCTGCGGATCGGCGGTCGCCTGTTCCGGCGCCATGTAGGCCGGCGTGCCCAGCGCCACCCCGGCGGTAGTGAGCTGCTGGCGACCACTTGCCTCCGTCACCGCCTTCGCCACGCCGAAGTCCATGATCAGCGCATGCCGGCCGGAGAGCAGGATGTTTTCCGGCTTGATGTCGCGGTGGACCACGCCACCCCGGTGGGCCACCGCCAGTGCCTCGGCGATTTCGCCCAGCAGCCGGAGCGCGTCGGACACCGGCAGCTCGCCGCTCCGCGCCAGCCGGTCGCGCAGCGTCTCGCCTTCGACGTACGGCATCACATAATAGAAGAAGCCGTCGACTTCCCCCGAATCGAATACCCCCAGGATGTGGGGATGCTGCAGCCGGGCAGCGACCTCGATCTCGCGGGCGAAGCGCTCCGGGCCCATGGCGGCGGCCAGCTCCGGCCGCAGCACCTTGACCGCCACCTTGCGATGGTGCTTCAGGTCCTCTGCGAGATACACCGTGGCCATGCCACCCTGCCCCAGCTCCCGCTCGATCCGGTAGTGGTCGGCGAGTGCGGCGGCGAGGGCAGTGGAGGGATTCATGCTCCGCTTTCATCACGCGGCTGAACGCCGCGGCTCGGCAGTACCTCGCTGCGCGACGTACGATTCCCCATCACCCGCGCGTGGCGAAGCCACGCATTGCCGAGCAGTGAATTTATTCGCGGAACCGTGGCCATCCCGCCCTGGACCATTGGCGGCGGCGGGGTCATTGGTGCACCTTCGCTTCCAGTTCGTCGAACCAGTGCTCGGTGTACACGACTCCTGCCTCGGATCCTGTTTCCCGAATCATCAGGAAGCGGCCGTCGGGCGCGACGTCATATTGAGCGCGGTTTCTCGCCACCCGGTAACCTTCCAGTGAGAAAAGCGGCCTCGAATCACCGGGATTGAAGCCGGGGCCGGGCGCCACGCTCACGGCCATCATCTGACCCTGGCTCTTGAAGAACAACTCGCGGCCGTTCCGCGCCCACCGCGGCTCGAATCCGCCTCCCTGAGACACCTGGCGTTTCGACTCCATGTCGGGAAACGATGCGACCACGACGTTGCCATCGGCCAGGGTGGAGGTGTACGCCAGCCAGCGTGCATCCGGGGACAGCGCGACCTCCACCCCGTTTTCGTCGCCGGAGACCAGTGGAATGAGTGCAGTGTCGCCGTCCAGCCGTCGGGCAAATACCCGGTTATGACCGCTTTCGTCCGCCCGGACCACCAGCCAGCGACCGTCACCGGAGACCTCGGACTCCCAGAGTGGCAGGCGATATTTCAGTAACAGTTGAGGGCTGCCCGCGCCGTCCGCCCGCGCCCGATACAGGACGACATCTTCGGAGCTGGTGTCGGCGCTGCGCACTGAGACAAAGGCAAACGACAGCCGATCAGGAAACCACGAAGCACGCCAGTTCGCCACTCCGCCTGCGATGACTCTCTGCCGGGTGCCGCTGGCGCGCCGGATCCAGAGGTCAGTGGTCCTTCCCCGGAGGCTGACGGCAATCATCGAGCCGTCGGGCGAGAGCGCCGGGTACTCGAATCGACCCTGCCAAGTCGAGTCGACCGGCGAGGCTCTGCCCTCGCGGGTCACCCAGACGAGACCGGACCCGGCACGGGTGACCGGGTCAAGGCTATAGAGTACGGTTCCCGCGTTAGAGAGCGTGAAGCGGGTCGGTTCGACGTTCTCGATGACCGGAACCGAGCCGGAACGAATCGCCAGACGCCGAGGATCAAATGCTGCGGCGTAGAGTCCCCCGTCCCGGCTGGTATACAGCAGGTGCCCGGTGGGTGAATACCACGCGCCGGCGGCCTGCGGCACCAGAAGCCGCGCGCTGTCAGCCGCGAAGTCATACACGGCGACGTACGAATAGACCGCGCAGTTGCCGTTGCAGACGGTGAGGAGGACGCCCCGGGAACCGGGCAACGGCCACAGGGTGGCCACGCCGGCGTTGCCGACGTGATGAAATGGGGTCGGGCGTCCAGATGGCCCGTCCGCCGAGACTCTCGAAAGCCAGCGCCGCCGGTCAGCATAGACGATGGTCTGGTCATCGAGCCAGGCGGCGACCTCGTAATCGGTCGCCACGTCCTGGGCGAGGGTGATGGATCCCCCGCCCGATACCGGGACCTTGCGCAGGAGCCCGTCCGTGGTCGTGTACCCGATCCAACGACCATCCGGCGAGAAGAAGGGCGACACCGCTCCCTCGGTCCCGGCGATGGGCGTGGCCTCCGCAGCATCGCGAAGCTTCCGCATCAGGTGGAAACCGCCGTCGGGTTCCGAGTACACGATGCTGGATCCGTCGGGTGCGATGGCAGCCTGCGAGGCCAGTATCCGGGCCCCGGGGTCCAGCGGCTGCGGCAGGTTCACATGCCAGAGCATTACCTGCTGCCGGAGCATGCCTGGACCGCTCCCGGGACGCAGCCATCCCACCAGCGCGGCGATCACCGCGAAGACCAGGGCAGCCAGCCAGGGCCACGAAGCGCCGAGGTTCCACCCCGACACCACCGGGCGGCCGATCGTTCGGCGGGGATGGTTCGCCGTGGTCGGAGTTCCGGAGCGCTGCCCGTCCAGCGCCGCGGCAAAGGCGGCGGCGCTGGACCACCGGTCGGCCGGGAGTTTAGCCAGCGCGGTGAGCACGGCGTCTTCGACTGCTTCGGGAACAGTTTCGCGCAGGGCCGAGGGTGGGGTCGGCTTCTCCGTCAGCACCTTGGCAACAATGGCCTGGGCCGTGCTCCCGATGAACGGCGGATCGCCCACCAGCATTTCGTACACCATCGCCCCGAGGGCGTACACGTCGCTCCGGGCGGTAATCTCCCGCTCCCCCATGGCCTGCTCGGGACTCATATAGGACGGGGTGCCGAGACTCATCCCGGTTTCCGTCATTCGGGTGCTCCCGGCTTTGCTGGCTGCCAGCGCGATCCCGAAATCGGCTACCAGTGCCGAGCCATCGTGCAGCATGACGTTCTCGGGCTTGATGTCCCGGTGGATGATCCCGTGCCGGTGGGCGTAGTCGAGGGCGCTGGCCACCTCCTTCGCGATCCGCACCGCGTCGGCGATGGGCAGCTGCTTCTCCCGGGTGAGGCGGTCGCGCAGCGATTCACCCTCGACATAGGGCATGACATAGAACAGAAAAGTCTGTTCCCCGCTTCCCTGCCTCCCCGCTTCTCCACTGTCGAAGAGCGGCAGAATATGGGGATGCTGCAGATTGGCGGTGGTCTTGATCTCGGAGAGGAACCGCTCGGCGCCGATCACCGCGGCCAGCTCGGGCCGGAGCACCTTGACCGCGACCTTGCGGTCGTGCTTGAGATCCTGTGCAAGATAGACCGTGGCCATGCCGCCGGCGCCCAACTCCCGCTCGATGCGGTAGCGGTCGGCGAGGGCGGCAGCGAGGCGCTCGATGCCAGTCGTCATTGTGGCACCTTAGCGCGAAGCTCCTCGAACCAGTCGAGCACGACGACACTGGGCTGGGCGCCCGGCCGTTCCACCGGTGCCACCATCAGGAAACGGGAGCCGTCTGGGGTGACGTCATAGCCGAACGTGCGGGTCGCCCCGAGCTGCCCGACGCCCGCAAACCGGAACAGGAGAGTCGGGGTCCCGACCTCGCCGGTCTCGGGCTGAACCGACACCGCCATCGTCGCGTCGCCCTTGCGGTACACTATCTCCCTGCCGCCCCGAGTCCAGCGCGGCTGGCTGCCACCATCGGCCGACACCTGGCGCCGGCCGCCGCTCCCCTCCAACGCCCGGAGATATACGTTGGGCTCTCCACTCACCCCCAGCCCCTCATAGGCAAGCCAGCGCCCGTCAGGAGAGAACATGCCATTCCGCTGAGAGGTCTCCCGGGCTTCAAAGCTGGTTGGAACACCGCCGTCGAGCGGGGCCAGCATAAGTCGATCCGGGTCCATGACTTCGAGGTAGGCCACGGTGCGACCATCGGGGGAAACCGACGACGCCATCTTGTCATTCTTGCTCGCCACCAGGGGTGCATCCGGAGTGCTGGCGTCGATAGGGATCCGGTGCAGGTCGTAGACCGGATCCTCGACGGTGTAGATGATCGACCTGCTGTCCGGCATCCAGACCGCGTTGAAGGCCGCGCCTTGGGTGCGGGTGAGCTGGGTCAGGATCCGGCGCCCGACTTCGAAGAGCCAGACTTCGCGCTTGGGCTCCAGCCCGGTGAGGACAATCCAGCGGCCGTCAGGCGACAGTCGCGGCTCGGCCCAGGGACCGGGCTCCGGGATGGCCGGCCGTTCGCTTCCGCCCCGGTCCACCCATACTACGCGGCGGTCCACATTCCACTCGGACGCCTTGAGGTAAACCAGGGTCCCATTCTGCGAAACGGCGTACCCTGCCACCCCGTCGGGCGCCGACCACGCGACGTCGTCCATGACGGGGACCGGCGATCCGGTCAGTTTCAAGGTGGAGGGATTGAACCGCACGGCGAAGATGGCGCCATCGCGCACGAAGAGCAGATGCCCGCTCGCAACGTACCGTCCAAAGACCGCTCCTTCCACCAACACCGTGCGCCGTCCGGTGGCGAATTCCACCGCTTCTATGCGCGACCGGGCGAAGGGCGTGGAATAGCTGTTGAATATCGCCGCGCGGCTACCAGGCAGGTCCTGCGGGTACCAGTGGTTGAACTCCTTGCGGACAGTGTCGAGCGTCGTCAGCCGTTCCGAGGCGCCACCCGATGCGGGAACCCGCCACAGTCCGTTGCCCGACAGGGTGTACAAGAGGCTCCCATCGAGTCCCCAGCCCGCACCGGCGTTGACCGAGTCGGCCAGCAGCACGGAGGGACCGCCGCCCACCGGTACCTTGCGCAGTTTTCCATCCGCGACAAAGGCAATCCATTGCCCGTCCGGTGAGAACACCGGATCCGAGGCTCCCTCGGTTCCCGGAACGGGTGTCAGGGTCGTGGAGCCTAACTCTCGGATGACGATCCGATTGACGCCCCCGGAATCCTGGACCGCCTGGAGGACCCGTCGCCCATCGGGGGAGATATCGACAAAGGCACGATCTCTCCCCGGCTGGCCCACTCGGAACGCGAACTGAACTGGCGCCCCGCTCTGGGCCGGAATTTTCCAGCCCCTGAGGAACCAGCCGGCGGCAAGAGCGAGAAGCAGCACCAGTGCCGCGAAGATCATGGTGAGCGGGCGTACCCCGGCACCAGGGGGCATCAACCCTGCCGCCTTGCGGCCGTAGTGCCGCCCTGGCCTCCCACCGTCTTCCAATGCGGCCGCGAACTCCGCTGCGCTTTCAAACCGATCCGCCGGAAGCTTCTCCAGCGCGGTGAACACCGCGGCTTCGAGATAGGGCGGGATGGTGTGGCGTTGCATCGTGAGCGCGCGCGGGGTCTCGGTCACGACCCGGGCCACGATGGCCTGCGCGGTGGACCCCGTGAAGGGCGGCTCGCCCGCCAGCATCTCGTACGTCACCGCCCCCAGCGAATACACGTCGGATCGCGCCGTGATCTCCCGCTCGCCCATCGCCTGCTCAGGTGACATGTAGTGCGGAGTGCCAAGCGACATGCCGGTCTCGGTCATCCGGCTGCCGCCGGCCTTGCTGGCGGCCAGCGCGATGCCGAAGTCCGCCACCAGCGCCCGTCCATCATGCAGGAGCACGTTCTCCGGCTTGATGTCGCGGTGGATCACCCCGTGACGGTGGGCATAGTCGAGGGCCCCAGCGACTTCGGTCGCGATCCGCACGGCGTCACTGATCGGGAGCTGTTTCTCCCGATTCAGCCGGTCGCGAAGAGATTCGCCCTCGATGAATGGCATGACGTAGAACAGGAAGCTGTCCGCCGCCCCGGAGTCGAACAGGGGGAGGATGTGCGGGTGTTGCAGATTCGCCGTGGTCTTGATCTCGGACAGGAAGCGCTCGGCGCCGATCACGGCAGCGAGTTCCGGCCGCAGCACCTTGACCGCGACCTTGCGATCGTGCCGGAGATCCTGCGCCAGGTACACGGTGGCCATGCCGCCGGCACCCAGCTCCCGCTCAATCCGGTAGCGGTCCGCGAGGGAAGCCGCGAGTCGGCCGGCTGGATCGATCATTCAGCCCTTCCTCGCGCATTCCTGGCACTTTCCTGCCAGTTAAAGACGACGCTCAGGACCTGCGCCGCCGTGCCCCCTCTTTGGAGCATCAGGAATCGCCGTCCGTCGGGATGGATGTCCCAGGTCCTGTGGTACGGCTGAAACGCCATGTCGGGAAGCGAGAAGAGCCTGACTGGGGCGCCATGCTGGAAGCCGGCTCCATCACTGATTGCCGTCGCGAACACTTCGCCGCGCGTGGTTCGGTAGAACAGCTCGCGGCCATCCCGTCGCCAGAGCGGCTCGATACCGCCCCCGCTCGAGATGGCGAACCGGGCCGAGCCCACATCCGGGAACGGCCGGACGTAAATCTCGCTGGTGCCGGACTCCTCGGAAACGTAGGCGAGCCACCGGCCGTCCGGCGAAAGCGTCATGCCGTACGCATCGTATGGTGACCGGAGCAGAATCCTCGGGATCGTGTCCACGCCGTGCTCGAGGAACAGCAGATACCGGGTTCCCGGCGAGATCCCCAGGGAGCGCAGCAGGGTGAACCGACCCTTCGGGTCGAAGGAGATTTCGTCGTAGATCCCGGTTCCGCCGACGGCCGCCCGCGCGCTGTCACTCCCGTCGGCGCGGCGAATCCACGTCGTCTGGCGACCGTTGCGCGAGGCGAGGAACGCCACCTGGCGGCCGTCCGGCGTCCAGGCGGGCCGGTTTGCGTCCTTGAGATCGAGCGAGATCCGGCTGAATGCTCCTGTCACAAGGTGCTTGATCCAGACTTCACCGGGACTCAGGGAGACGGCGAGCCGAGTGGCGTCCGGCGAAAGAACCAGATCGACGAACCCTTCGCTGAGCGTGCTGTCCACCGGGGTGATTCCGCCCGACCGGTCCACCCAGACGATTCCGACATTGGCGGCGGAGCGGCGCTGGTAGACGAGCGTACCGTTCTCCGCGACGGCGAACTCCACCGTGCCGTTCGCAATATCGTGCTCCACATCGCTCTGCACGAGCACCTGGTCCCCGGTAACACGGCCCTTGCGAGCGTCGAAGGGCGCGGCCAGCAGCCGTCCCTCCGCACCGCCGATGACGAGCAGGCCTGGCGGCAGGAACCTCGCGATCGATCCGTCGGTGAGCTCGGTCAGCCCGCCGGTCCGCAGGTTGATGAGCCCGATCCGGTTCGTTCCGATCGATCCGGTCCACAGAAGCACCACGGCGTGCCCGCTGCCCGGGAGGACATCGGGGTAGTCGTGCTCCTTGAAGGCCGTTGCCGAGTCAGGGCGGGTGAGGACGGTGACCGCACCGCCGTCCGAGGACACACGGGCCAGGCCGCGAGAGACATGCGAAAAATAGATCCGGCCGTCGTCGCCCCAGTCGGCACCGAACCCCGAGGCTGCTTCCTGCAGGACAGTGCGGACGGGACCGCCCGCCGCCGGCACGACCTTGATGGAGGTGAGGGTGGCCCCGGTGAAGAAGCCGATGGATTCGCCGTCGGGAGAGAAGAACGGGGCGAACGCTCCACGGGTATCGGGAAGCCGGCGGGCGACCGGCTGATCGAGGTCGCGCACCCACAGGGCCGCATCGTCGTTCTCGCTGCCGATGAAGGCGATTCGGCGGCCCGACGGAGCGATGGCAAGCCGGGAGTTGGCGATCGGCCGGACGGAGACGCTGTCACCGAGCTCGAGCGTGGCGCGTACCACCCCCAGGCCGGCAGGTGCGCGGGAGGCAAATCGGTGGCCCAGCGCGCCAAGGCCGAGCAGCCCGGCGGCGGCGAGCGCGGCCATGGACCAGGTGCGCGGACTCATGCGTGACGCAGGCGACGCCGTGGAGCCCACGGGCGCCAGGTGGCCGCCGGTGAGCGCCGAAGCGAAATCGGTGGCCGTGGCGAAGCGGTCCGCAGGCACCCGTTCGAGCGCCTTCATCACCGCCGCCTCGATGGCAGGCGGGACCGAGGGCCGTGGCGTGCGCAGCGGCTGCGGTGACCCGGCGAGCATCCGGGCCACGATCGCCTGCGCCGAGGTACCGGAAAATGGCGGATCACCGGCGAGCATCTCGTACGTGACCACACCGAGGGCAAAGATGTCCGAGCGGGGAGTAAGCTTCCGCTCGCCCATCGCCTGCTCGGGACTCATATAGTGCGGGGTCCCCAGACTCATCCCCGTCTCGGTCATCCGGCTGCCGCCGGCCTTGCTCGCCGCCAGGGCGATGCCGAAGTCGGCGACCAGGGCCGCTCCGTCGTGCAGCATGACGTTCTCGGGCTTGATATCGCGGTGGATCACGCCGTGGCGGTGAGCGTAATCGAGAGCGCTGGCGACTTCACTGGCGATCCGGATCGCATCCGCCACCGGGAGCTGCTTCTCCCGGTTCAACCGGTCACGCAATGACTCCCCGTCGATGAACGGCATGACGTAGAACAAGAAGCTGTCGGCCGCGCCAGAGTCGAAGAGCGGCAGGATGTGGGGGTGCTGGAGATTGGCCGTGGTCTTGATTTCGGCGAGGAAGCGCTCGGCGCCGATGACCGCGGCCAGCTCCGGTCGCAAGACCTTGAGCGCCACCTTGCGGTCATGCCGCACGTCCTGGGCAAGGTAGACTGTGGCCATGCCACCCTGCCCCACCTCCCGCTCGATGCGGTAGCGATCGGTAAGAGCCGCGCGGAGCGCGTCGGGCGCGCTCATCAATCTGCTCCAGGCGGTTGCAGAAAGGCGTTCATCTCCCGCACTACCTCCGTCTCATTTGACATGAACAGATAGTGTTGAGCTCCTCGCAGCTCGACCACCCGCCCATTCGCCATCTCACGCCGGAACCGGGCCCGCTCCTCCCCGGCCCACGTCGCAAAGGCGGCGAAGAATTGCCGACCGAGGGTGCGCTGGGCGCTGTCCATCGTGCCCCACCAGGGAAACAGCTGCGGCGCCGAATCCGGCACCGCGTAAAAGGCGAGCGCGGGCGCCCGGATCCGGGAATAGCGGGGATGCGCCAGGCCAGCGAGGATCGCGGCGTCAACCCGGGTCGGCGTGATATCCCGCAGATAGCGGCCATCGGGAGCGAACACGGCGATGGAGAGCACCTCCCCCATGGTGAAGCGGATGCCATTTATCGCATAGTCATACTCCCGAAGCGCTTCCGGCGACGCTGAGTCCACCGCGGTCATCGCAAGCGGCGCCGGCAATGGATACTGCTGGAATATGGCGACCAGCGGTACCCGGTCGTGCGCGGCGTCGAGGTATACCAGCTTGCTCACCCGGCCGGGCCAGGCCAATGCGAACCGGGTGATCTCATCCCCGGCGATGGAGTGTCCCACCAGGATCACCCGGTTGATATGGAGACTGTCCAGCACCACCCGGATATCGTTGGCGAGCGAGTCGATCTGGTAACCGCCGGCCGGCTGGCTGGAGGCGCCGAAGCCTCGGCGGGTGAGGGCCAGGACGTGGAAGTGATCGGTCCATTTCGGAGCGAAATCGTCGAACTCGTGGCCGGTATCGTCGAGGCCGGAGAGAAAGAGCATCGGAGGTCCCGCACCACCCCAGTCGAGCACTTCGAGCCGCATGTCCGGCCCCACGTTCACGAACCCCACCAGGTGATGGGACGTGTCCACCGCCTGGGCGGCGGCGCTCGCCGGGAATCCAAGGAGTGCAATGCCGGCTGGTACCCAGGAGCGCAGCCTCACTGCCGCTCCAGGTCCATCACGTAGATGTCGCTTTCCAACGTGCCGACGGCGAAATAGAACATCCCGTTGCCGGCCAGGACCGAGCCCGAGCCAAACACCGGCATCGCCGGGTCGTCGAAACGGACCAGGAGCCTCGGGGTCCCACCATTCGCGGAGATCACATACACACGCTCGACGTTGTCAGTACCGAAGGCTCGGAAGTAAATCTGCTGACCGTCGGCCGACCACTCGGGCCAGTTCGGGCGCCGAAAACCAGCGCCCGCTCCGGCCAGCAGCAGGCGCGGAGTGCCGCCTAATTGAAAGATCCCGAGGCCACCGGCAGTGTTCCGGTAGTGATAGACCAGACGGGAACCGTCCGGAGACCAGCGCGGCGCATACCCGTCCGGGATCGGTAATCGGACTGGCGTCCCCCACGGCGCGTCGCGCGATTCGCGATGCACCATGTCTATCGTTCCAGTGATGTTGCCCCAGGCGATGCTCAACCCGTCGGGCGAAAACGCCGGATTCAGCGACTCGTCGGGATCTGTGCTGAGCCGCTGCTCTCCGGAACCGTCCGTCCGGATCAGGTAAATGTCCCGGTTGCCGTTCCGGGTCGAGTGAAAGGTGATCTCGCTGCCGTCCGGAGAAAAATCGGGAGAGAAGTCGCCGCCGGGGTCCCGGGTGACCTGCCTCGCCTCGCCGCCCGCCGACGGCATGACGAAAATGTCCTGGTTGCCCTCGAGGTCGGAGTCAAACACCAGCCATTTACCATCGGTTGAGAGATCCAGGTTCTCGATGGTCTGATTCCCCGAGGTGAGCGGGCGCGCTTCCTTGAGCGAGACGCTGCCGCTTCGCGGGATCGGAATCGCATAGACGTTGCGCCGGAGTATGAACCGATCGTACGCCGCGCTCTTGCCGTCGGCGGAGACCGAGATCGAATACGCCTCCAGGCCGGTGGTGAGCCGCACCGCCAGTCCTCGAGGAGTTCCTGCGCGATCCAGCCGCGCCGCGTAGATGTCCCGGGCGCCGTCGCGATTGGAGACGAACAGCAGCGTGCCGTCGGGCAACCACGCCGGACTCACGTTGAGCGAGATACTGTCGGTGACTGGGACCGGCGTGCCGCCGATCGGCACCACCCAGATCTGGCTGGGAGCCACATTCCCCCAGTTCCCCAACATTTCGACGTTCCCGACCACATAGGCCACTGCACCGCCATCTGGTCGAAAGGCCGGAGAATGAAACGCCTGGAGCCCGGCTCGGATCAGTGTCTCGCGGCCATCGCGTTGAAGAGCAATAGCGCTGTCGTTCCGGGTGACGATCGTGAATCCGCGGGTCAACGCCACCTGGTCTGCCGAATCAAGCGCGACCGCCTGCCCTCCCAGCCGCGGCAGCTTCCAGAGACCCGCCGCGTGGTCGCTCGTGGAGCGCCCATTGTCGAGCAGGATGCTCTGGCCATCGGGCATCCACTGGGGAGCGGCCTGGAATCCCTGCCAGTCCCCGGTCAGCGAGAGCGGCCGACCACCCCGGACATCGCGCACCACGATGTGGGTCCGGCCGGAGTAGCCCGACACGTACGCCACCTGGCGTCCATCAGGAGAGATCGCCCCGAAGATCTCCGGCTCGGCATCCCGGGTGACTTGCCGGATATTGGCGACCCGCAGCGAGAGAGCTCCGGGCTTAAGGGCACGCCACCCCGCCCACCCAAGCACCGCGATGATGGCCACCGCGCCGATGCCATAGAGAACCCGCCGCGACGAAGGTGCCGAGACGGCCACCGCGGCCACTGGCATCGTATGCGTCGGCGTCATCCCTCCACTCGGCGTCGCCAATGGTTCCAATGCCGCGACTAACTCGTCCGCCGTCTGGTAGCGATCGGCCGGCCGCTTGGCCAGGCAGCGCATGATGATCCCCTCGAGCGTCGGCGAGATCCCCGGCCGCCGCTCGGTCACCGGCCGCGGCGCCTGGGTGACATGCGCCGCCAGCGTCTGCTGTGGCGTCATTCCGTGGAATGGCGGATAGCCGGTGAGCATCTCGTAGGCCAGCACGCCTAACGCATAGATGTCCACCCGGTGATCGAGCTGCGGATCGGCGGTGGCCTGCTCCGGCGCCATGTAGGCCGGGGTGCCCAGCGCCACGCCGGCCGTGGTGAGCTGCTGCCGACCCGAGGCCTCCGTCACCGCCTTGGCCACGCCGAAGTCCATGACCAGCGCGTGCCGGCCGGAAAGCAGAATGTTCTCCGGCTTGATGTCGCGATGCACCACGCCGGCCCGGTGCGCGACCGCCAGCGCATCGGCGATCTCGGCCATCAGGCGCACCGCCTCGTGCACCGGCAGTTCGCCGGCGCGCGCCAGTCGCTCGCGCAGGGTTTCGCCCTCGACGTACGGCATCACGTAATAGAAAAATCCCGCTGCCTCTCCCGAGTCGAGCAAACCAAGGATGTGAGGATGCGTCAGCCGGGCGGCGACCTCAATCTCCCGGGCAAATCGCTCCGGGCCCATGGCGGCGGCCAGCTCCGGCCGCAGCACCTTCACCGCGACCTTGCGATGGTGCTTGAGATCCTCGGCGAGGTATACCGTGGCCATGCCGCCCTGCCCCAGCTCCCGCTCAATGCGGTAGCGGTCGGACAGGGCAGCTGCGAGATCGGAACCGGGGACTTTTATGGAGGGTATTCCTGTTGGGATGTTCAGCTATACAATTTACGCTAAAACGCTCCGGGAGGCCAATTTACAGGTTTTGACGACAGTCTGGCGCGGAGTGGGCCGGAATGGTATATGGAGCAGGAGGAAAGCCACCCCAACCAGGGAATCCGCCATGAAGACCCGCGGTCTCATCGCCATTGGCGCAGTCGGAACCATCGCGTTGTTCTCCGGCGGCTCTTCGGGCGGACGGGACATTCCGCCGGGAAAGGTCCGCACCTATTTCATCGCGGCCGACGAGGTCACCTGGGACTATGCCCCCGGCGGTCGGGACGAAGTCGCCGGAAGGCCATTCGTGGACTCAGCGTTCTTTCAGAAGACTGATCCTCAGCCCGTTTCCACCAGTTACCACAAGGTGCTGTACCGGGAATACACCGACAGCACCTTTCGCACGCTGAAACCGCGGCGCCCCGAGTGGCAACACCTCGGTTTCCTCGGCCCCCTGATCCGCGGCGAGGTGGGCGATACTATCCGGGTGGTCTTTCAGAATCACGCCAAGCGCCCCTATAGCATGCACCCTCATGGGGTGTTCTATCAGAAGGACTCCGAGGGTGCGCCCTACGCGGATGGCACCTCAGGTAATCAGAAGGCGGATGACGGAGTACCACCCGGCGCCACCCACGTCTACGTGTGGGCCGTGCCAGAGCGCGCCGGACCGGCGCATGGCGACGGCAGTTCGGTCATGTGGATGTACCACTCGCATGCCGATGAAACCCGGGATATCAACACCGGCCTGCTCGGCGTCATGCTCATCACGGCGCGCGGTATGGCCCGGGAGGATGGGTCCCCGAATGACGTGGATCGGGAGGTCGTGGTTGCCTTCGCCCAGGTGCACGAGGAGGACAGTTGGCTGGCCGAGGAGAATCTGCCCGGCTCCCTGATGGCGGGGGAACCGAAGTCGGATCCGTCGGTGCGGCAGAATTTCTACCCCTGGTTCGTGAAGTTCACGATTAACGGGTTCATCCATGGGACGCTGCCGCTCTCGGCGGTAACGCTCAAGCAGGGGGAACGGGTCCGCTGGTACGTCATGAGCTCCACCAACGATTTCGACTTCCACGCCCCGCACTGGCACGGCAATACCACGACCATCAATCACATGCGCACCGATGTCGCGTCCATCCTGGCCATGGAGATGGTCGTGGCGGACATGGAGCCGGACGACGTCGGCACCTGGCTGTTCCATTGCCACGTCACCTTCCACAGCTCGGCCGGGATGGCGATGCGCTATGCGGTGGTGCCCTAGGCCTGGATCACCGGGACCTGCTCGCCGTCAGCGTGTTACTCGGAGGGTTGCGGAGTAGTTCGTGGCAACGGTGTCGCCCTGCGGCCCCTGGGTCAGCCGCACCAGCTGAAACCGGTAACCGGCGACCACCGCCTCGCGGGGATCGACCGTCGTGTTGATGGCGAACGGGGTGTCGTCGAGCGAGAGACTGAGCTTGGCATTCCCGGCCCAGATGCACTGCACCTGGGGCGGGCACCGCGAATCCTCCGGCACCGCCAGGAATTGAAGGGTGGACCGGGTTCCACCCAGCCGGACCGACTGGCCCTGCTGCAGG
>JBDTTZ010000312.1:0-2866 GCA_040008015.1 Gemmatimonadota bacterium | reverse complement strand
TCGGGATACTCCGGGCGGCCGATCCATCCCCCGCGCCAGAGATACACGCCGGGCACCCGCATCAGCAGGTCACCCAGGGATTCGTTGATGGCCCAGTCGATGGAATCGCGATTGAGGACGATGCGGGAGAGCGCGGCCCGGGGACCGCTGGTTCCGACGTAGGGAAGCACGGGAACCTGCACCAGCGCCTGCTCCTGGGCCTTGAGAAAGCGGCCGGTCTCGTCCACCGTATCCTGCGGCGGGATAGTGTCGGAAGCGGCGGGAATCGAATCGAGAATCTGCGCGCGCAGCTGGGTGGCGCACAGCAGCAGCAGAACTGTGACGCCTACCGTCCTTCCGTCCTTCCGTCCTTCCGTCCTATTTCGCACGGCCCAGCACAAACTCGCTGAACAAACGCACGCCGGCTCCGGTCGGACCCTTGGCGGAGTCCGGGCTGTCCCGCTCGGTGTACGCGGTGCCCGCGATGTCGATGTGGGCCCAGGGAAAGCCGTCCACGAACTCGCGAAGGAACCATCCCGCCGAAATGCTCCCGGCAATCCGGCCGCCGCTGTTTTTCACATCCCCGATGTCGGACTTGTTGAGCTCGCGATAGTCGTCCCAGAGGGGAAGCGGCCAGGCTCGCTCCCCGGACCGGTCCCCCGCGCGCCGCACTTCCTCGATGAGCCCGTCATCAGTACCCATCACTCCACTCGCGGCATGGCCGAGTGCCACCACGATGGCCCCGGTGAGGGTGGCGATGTCCAGCGCGCAGGCCGGCTGGTACCGCTTGGCATAGGCCAGCGCGTCGCACAGGAGGAGCCGGCCCTCTGCATCGGTATTGATGATCTCGATATGCTTGCCCGACAGCGATTTCACCACGTCACCGGGGCGGAAGGCGGTACCCGACGGCATGTTCTCCGCTGATGGCACCAGGCCCACCACGTGCACCTTCGGCTTCACCCGGCCCAGCATCTCGAACGTCCCCAGCACCGCGGCGGCGCCGGACATGTCGAACTTCATCTCCTCCATGTTCGCCGCCGGCTTGATGGATATCCCGCCGGTGTCGAAGGTGACACCCTTGCCCACCAGCACTACGGGAGCGCCGGCGGCGCCCTTGTACTCCAGCGCGATGAAACGGGGCTCCTGTGCGCTGCCCTGGGCCACCGCGAGCAGCGCGCCCATTCCCTCCTTCTCGATGGCGGCGCGGTCCATCACCGTCACGGTGAACCCGTACCTGGCCGCCAGCTCCCGCGCCTGCTCGCCGAGGTAGGTCGGCGTGCAAACGTTGGGCGGGAGGACCTGGAGCCCGCGGGCCAGGACATGTCCCGCGGCGATCCCCGCTCCCACCGAGTGGCCGGCCTCGACCTCGGCATGGTCGGTCGGTGCGAGAATGTCGAAGTGCTCGAGCGGCGGCTTCTTGTCCTCGGGCGGCTGCTTCAACTCGAGATAGCTCCACGCGCCCTGCGCCAGGCCTTCGGCGATCACCTGCCCCAGGTCGCGGGGCGAGAAACCACCCCGCGCCTCGGGTGGCAGGAAGAACGCGCCGCGCGCCGCGCCCAGCGTTCGGGCCCGCTTCGTCGCCGTCCCGGCGGCTCGTCGGATGGCGGACCGATTGATCTCCTCCACTTTGCCGAGGCCGATCAGCACCACCCGCTGGGCCTTCCCCGAGGGATACAGCACGGCCACATCGTCGCGCTTGCCGGTGAAATCCCCCGAGGCGAGCAGCCGTTCAATGCCGCCGCCCACCGCTTGGTCGAGCAGCTTGAGCGATGCCGGCAGCGCCCCGCGGGGAACCGCGACCGCCAGCAAAGGGGTTTCAAACGATGCGGGCGTGCCAGCGACAACGGAGGTGGAGAAAGTCATTCGGGGCATGGTGAGGGTACCGGTAACCAGCAGCGAAACTTCAAAGCCTGAAACAGTATGGAGTTACGCGACCAGATCCGGGAGGGGTCGGGAGCCGAGAAGCTAACCGGCCGTGGCTCCGGGTAACAGTCCCCGCGCAGGTTCTGGCGCGAGCGTGATCTGGACTCCAGTATCCGCTCCCCCAATCGAGTACACTTAGGGTCCTGCGGGCATCCAGTCTGGAACGGTAGTCGTATCATCAGCCTTGGAGCATTGGAGCGTCATGTACGAGCCTGACCCGGAAATCGCCGACTTGCCCGAAACCAGCGACCGCCCGATCGCCTGGCGGAGTCCGCTTGATTCGACGCGCCGGTCGCGGGACCTGGAAGCGTCGCAGGCGGAAGACGATGACGACGGCGAAGGCACCAGTGAGGACCTGGAGGAAAAACCCGAAGCCGCGGCGGGATCCCATCCCGGCGTGGTGTCTCGGATTGAGGATTTCAACCGGAACCGGGAGCGCGAGCGGCTCCAGGTCAAGTACGCCCGGATGCGGAGCAGCCTCTATCGGTTCTTCCGCGGCACCCCGCATCTCTACTACCAGGATTGGCCGGACACCGCGCTGGACCAGACCCCTCCCGTCTGGTCCAGCGGCGATCTTCACATCGAGAACTTCGGCAGCTACAAGGGTGACAACCGGCTGGTCTATTTCGATATCAGCGACTTTGAAGACGCGATCCTGACCCCGGCGGCCCGCGAGCTGACCCGGTCTGTCAGCAGCGTGCTGATCGCGGCCCGGAGCCTGGGGATCGGTTCCCGCGACATGATCGCGCTGACTCACCTCTACCTGCGGTCGTACACCGCGGCGCTGCGCGATGGCCAGGCCCGCTGGGTTGAACGACCTACCGCCAGGGGGATGATCAGGGACCTGCTGAACGAGCTCAAGCAGCGTTCCCGCCGGGTTCTCCTCGACGAGCGCACCGTGCTGAACGGGCGCTCCCGGAAACTCCTGATCGATTTCAAGCGGACCCTGCCGGTTCCTGAAGTC
>JBDTTZ010000311.1:0-11233 GCA_040008015.1 Gemmatimonadota bacterium | reverse complement strand
TCGATCGCGTGCAGTGCCGCTCCGTCAGTGCGGCACCGTTCCAGCGCGCGCGTGACTACCTCGGCGGCGGTCCAGGCACCGTGGCGGAGGCCGGCCTGGTAGTCGGCGATGGTGCCACGCAGGGGATCATCGGCCGTCATGCTCCAAGCCCTCCTTGGCAGTGCGGCGATGGCGGCCAGGGCGGCGAGCTGACCGAGGGTTTCGCGGCGCGTGGGGGACATAACTCGAAAATAGCGGGGAAGCGGGGGAAGCGGGGGAAGCGGGGGAAGCGGGGGAAGCGAGGGAAGCGAGCAGAGCGAGGAATCTTCTTCAGGCTACTGGTGGCTCGACATTTTTAGCTTCCCCCGCCTCCCTCGCTCCCCCCCCGGCCGACCTTCACGTGACCACCTCGGTGAAAAACGCCTCCAGCTCGATCACCAACGATCTCCCTGCTTCCGGTGTCTGCCACTCGAGCCGATCGGCGACGATCTCCGGTCGCTCGTCACCGGGGCGCCAGCGTTCGACAATGCGGGCATCCAGGTCCACGATCCAGTATTCAATGCCGTGGCGCTGATACAAGCGACGTTTGGTCAGCCGATCATAGCGCGCGGTACTGGGCGAAAGGATCTCGATTGCCAGCAGCAGGGTGCTGATGTCGGCCCAGGCGCGAAGCTTTCGCCCCTCCCGAAGGGGAAGCACGAAGAGATCCGGTTGTACCAGTGTCTTGGGATCGAATTCCACGTCGGCCGGTGACAGGAACAACTCGGCACCAACCTGAGCCTTGAGATAGTTGCCCAGGAGGAGGTGCAGTGCCCCGACGGCGCGCTGATGCTGAGTGGCCGGTGACGGTGTCACCAGCAACTCTCCATCCACCACTTCGTAGCGGTTCCCGTCGAACGGGAGGGCGCGCACCTGAGCCGCGGTCCAGGTGGCCAAGGCCTGAGGCATACCCATAATCTGAATCTCCGGGGCCGGAGGACGCAACTCGGCATTCAGCCATACTATTACTCGAGGCTGATAGTCCCGGTACCATTTCCACGCGGGATGGGTCAAATTGCACTCCGCATCCCGCACTCCGAATCCCGCACGCTGTGCGCGCCTTCATGTGCGACTGGGACCTGAATGCCGCCAGATTGCTTCGGCAGCCTGTGACTGCCTCGCAATGACATCTTGCAGATAACAGGCCTCGGCCGCCGAAGGCGGCCGAGTTGGTTCTCCCGCGGCCCGTCATTGCGAGGGAGCGAAGCGACCGAAGCAATCCTGTGGTGACGTGTGAGCTGATTGATGACGATCCGCGCTCCGCTGTCCTTCCGAGAGTAGCGCGGAATCTCAAACTCCATCGCATTAGGACCTTGCCGCCTTGCCGCCTTGCCGTCCTGCCGCGGCCGGACGCATCGTCGTCTGGGCGCCCGATGATTCCCTCGACGGGGGTTGGCTGGCCGCCTTGGTGGATTCCCTCGGTCGCGGTGTGGCCGGCCTGGATTCACTCATCGGGAGTCCGTATCCCTGGCAGCGCATCGGCAGTCGGCCACTCAACTACTATCTGAGCCCCGGCCGGTTCGTCTCCCATGCCAGTGGCAACGGCGCGATTTTCATCTCCCTCACCCGGGTGCGCGGCAGGAATGCCCCGTTCCTGCACGAGGCCGCCCACGAGCTGCTGGCGCCGCCGGTGCCATTCTCTCCCGACGAGTACCGCGACAGCGTGGCCATTGCGCGTGCCGAGGAGAAATATCCGCTGTGGTTGAACCAAGGATTCGCGGACTACGTGGCGCAGGCCGTATCCGCAGCGACCGGCTTCAAGGAAGGCGACGTCTTCGAGATCGGCGGGCTGGCCGTGGTGGACAGCGTCTGTGCCGCTCGGCGGGCCTCGAGTCCACGAAGGAAAGAGATCCTGTCGAAAGTGGGCGACCAGGGCTTTCTCGACGCGCTCTTTACCACCGAACGGGCTGACGTCGCCCCGATCTACTACGCATGCAGCCAGTCGTTCACCCAGTACGTGGTGGACCGGATCGGAGTGCGCAGGGTGGTGGCGCTGTTCCCCCATGTTCCGGATGGCACTTGGCTGGCCGACCTCAAGGCAGCGGCCGGGGCGCCGCTCGACCGGCTTCGGGTGGCCTGGTTGGGCACGCTCGGCGTGCAGCCCTAACCCTCCTTACCTCACCCCTGTCCCCTCTCCATGACCTCGCCCCCTTACCCCTTTCCCCGTTCCTTCGGCGTCATTCGCTTCAGGAGGGGAAGGGGGAACCACTTTCCCGGCGAAGCCGAATCTCGAAACCGCGAGGAGTCATTGCGAGCGAGCGCGTGCGCGAGCGAAGCAATCTGGAGCTGGTCACCGCCCGATAACAGACGTTTCGGAGTAAGGCTCTCCCCAGATTGCTTCGCTCGCCTGCGCTCGCTCGCAATGACGAGCGCGGGGTCGTTACTGACAGACGAGGCACATCGATGAGAGGCCGACCACTACTGCAATAACGCCGGCCACGAGGACCACGCTGAACACGGTGGCGCCAACCCGCATCTTCTGCACCGCGACACTGGACACGTCTGAAAGCGGCAACGCCACGGGGTGGCGTCCTTCGCGCCCGCGCAGTGAATCGCCCTCCACGACCGGCTTGTACATGATGACCCGAGACCGATCCTGTCGGGTGATTCGCACCGCACCAGGGTGATCCCGGTCTATCAGGGTTGCGGGATCTACGGTGGAGGTGTGCCAGCCCATACATCCGCTTAGCGCGGCCAGCAGGCACAGCACCTGGGGGAATCGATGACGGAGTCTCATGGCGTGCTCCAGTAGGAGAAATTGAACTGGAACCATCGCCAGCCAGCGTCAAGCGGGAATCAAGCGGTCAGCTTATCCATCAAATGAGATCTCGCCGGCCTAACCCTGTTCCCGCCCGACCTTCAGCCCTAACCCCCTGTCCCCCTTCCCCTACCTCACCCCCTTACCCCTCTCCATGAATGGAGAGGGGAGCCGCTAGGGGAAGGGGGAACCCTCCGCTAGATCTTTTGTCGCTTTAGCGACAGAACTCGGCCGTTCTGTCCCTAAAGGGACAATTAACCGCCGAACCTGGTCGGGCAAGGACGCCCGACCTACCACACCGTCGGGCAGGGACGCCCGGCCTATCACGTCGTTGCGCCGCCCCGCTGCCCCGCGGGGTTGATCCATTCGATCAGCGCGGCCCAGCCCAGGCTCTCCGGGTCATGCCGCAGGTAGCCGGGAATGACATCCAGTACGTGAAAACCACGGCGGATCTGAAAGCCCAGGGTCGGGTCGTCCAGCTCGCCTCGGAGGATGCGATCGACATACTCCCGGGCCGACATGACGGCGGCATGCCGATGGTAATGGCGGAGCCGCGCGCCGGCGCGAATCCTGAGGACGCCCAGCCGTTCGGCGAGCTCGCGCCGGGCGACATACAGCGCCGATCCGACCCCTTGTCCCTGGTACCCCGGATCCACCATGACCTCGGCGCCATACAGGGTGCGTCCGTGTACCGGGTTGTGATTGCTGAACGTCCCGGTCGCCGTAAAGTCGCGCCAGCTCCCGGTGCCCTCGTAATGGTCCCAGAGCACGATCAGGCTGGCCGCCATTCCGACGATGTCGCCCGAGCCGGGATCCTGGGCCACCAGCTGGCCTTCGGAAAAGACCGCCAGGTGACTCGCCAGCTGCTGCTCGCTCCAGGGCGGGGAGTCGGGGTAGACCCGCCGGGTAAGCGCGATGATGGCCGGGAAGTCCTCGGCCGTGGTCGTCCTGATCGGGAAGGACGCCGATTTCCCGCTCATAGCTGAATGACCTCCGGGTCCGCGATGGACTGGCTGATGGACTGGCTGTCCAGCAGCGGAATCACCGTCCCCGATTCCCTGGCGTCGACGACGGTGCGCAGGTTCAGCTCCCCGATCACCATCGCTTCCTGGTTGGGATGACCCTCGGCCAGGATACCGTCCCGCGCGAACGGGAAGTCGTTGGGCGTCAGAATCGAGGCCTGTCCGTAGTTGAGCGATACGGCGGGAACCATGGGAAGCGAACCGACAGTGCAGGAGTGAATGACGTACATCTGGTTTTCGATGGCCCGGGCGTGGGCGCAGTAACGCACCCTCAGGAATCCCTGCCGGTCATCGGTGCAGCTGGGAACCACCAGGATATGGGCGCCCATCCGGGCCGCGGCCCGGGCGATCTCGGGAAACTCGACATCGTAACAGATCGCTATCGCCACCCGGCCGAAACTGGTCTCGAAGATCCGGAGGGTCTGGCTGTCGGTCACCTGCCATTCTTCCCGCTCGAACCGGGTCATCTTCAATTTCCCCTGCACGCCCACTTCGCCGCTCGGGGCGCAGAAGAAGGAATGGTTCCGGAGCGTGCTGGTCTTCGGATCGATCACCGGGATAGTCCCCGCGACGACATAGAGGCCCCGGCGTTTGGCCAGGTCGCTCATGAGGGCCACGAAACGGTCCCGCTCCTTCGCCAGGTCCCGGATCTGGACATCGATCGGACGTTTCACGTCTCCCAAGGTCAGCAGCTGGACGGTGAAGTACTCGGGAAACACCAGCAGCTGGCAATCGTACCCCACGGCCGTTTCCACCAGGCCCTCGACCTGGTCCCGGAAATGATCAAAGGAGGAGATGGGGCGAATCAGGTATTGCAGAGTGGCGACGCGAAGCCGCTCCATGAGATACTCCTTGCGGGGGAAGAACACTACGAGGCGGCGTTGCTGCTCGGCGGATGCTGCTGAATCAACCGGAGTAGCTTTCAATGTAGCCGAGAATTGTCACCTTCGCCGGGGCCTCATGACACCACCTGAGACGGAGACCGCCGGACGGGATCCGCGCTGCAGCGGCTGGTCAGCATTGACGCGGTCCTGGTGCTGTGCGGCGCGGTCCTCACCAGCTACGTCGGGGTGACCGGGGCTGGTGGGGCGGATGAGCCTGGACGCTGTCTGCTCGATCCGGTCAACGTCGAAGTGTTCACGCTCTACTTCGGCATCACCGTGGCGGTCGTCGGCATCATGCTGCTCCGGGTCCAGCTGCTCCGCCTGGTGCTCTTCATGTCGCGGGGGATGGTGGAGCGGGTGGTGGCCTTCAACCAGTGGCTGCGGACCGGGCAGCGCGGCCCTCCATGTCCTCAAGAACGAACTCACCACCCGGCTCATCGTGATCCACGTCTATGTACGCGAGGACGCCATCCCGTCCGACCTGGCCCCAGCAGCTGGCCACCATCGACCGGATGTACCCCTGGCTCCGGATTGATTCCTGGCGGTGCATGGCCATTTCGGGCCGGCCCTGGTCACCGCCCTCTCCCGGCGGCTGGGGGTGCCCCGGAACTACATGTTCATCGGTACCCCGGGCGATGATTTCCCCCACCGGGTGGAGGAGCTGGGTGGGGTCCGCGTGATCCTATAATAACCCGGATAAAAATCTAACCCCTTGACAATCAATGAGTTCCAGTGTATACTTAGAGCAAGAAAGAAAGCATCCGCAGGAAGTCCGTCGGATCCGGTACCCACGCATTCCGGTGTGGTGTATCCCCGCTGCCAGCGATCAACCTCGCTCGCCGACGCGGTGTCCGGACGGAGTCGCAGGCGAGGAGTTGGGATAGCACCATGAAAAACTTCATTCGCAACGTCACCTTCCAGATCAAGCCCGGCCAGACCGCGGAATTCACCCGGCTGTTCACCGACGAGATTCTCCCGGCGATGAAAAAGCAGCCCGGTTTCCGGCATGACCTGGCGATGACCAATCCGCACTCGGTGGTGAATCTTTCGATGTGGCAGGATCAGCCCAGCGCCGAGAAGTGGCACACCACGGCGTATCCGGATGCGGTCAAGAAGCTGGCTTCGGTGATCGAGGGGACTCCGCGGGTAGAGAGCTATGAGCTCGCCGCGACGACCCTGACCGTCTAACCAGCAGATCGGTAGACGGTGAACGCGGGCGGTCCCAACCGGGGCCGCCCGCGTTCTCGTTGGTCCCTGTCCACCCCGTCGATTCCCCCATCCGCCCGACTACAACCCGAGGCGGCGGTCCAGCGCGTTCGCCCTTCGCGCGGGCATTTCTTGCAGCGTTTGGAGTGGATTGAGCGGGAGTCAATTGGACGGCCCCTCCCGGGGCACGTATCTTCAGTAACTCTCCCACTTCAGAGCGCCCTTGTCCGAACTGTTCGACCGCCTGCAAACCGCGCTGGCCCCTAATTACCGGCTCATCAAGGAGCTCGGCGGTGGCGGCATGAGCCGGGTGTTTCTTGCCGAGGAGACCGAACTCCAGCGGCAGGTGGTGATCAAGGTCCTGCCTCCCGACATGTCGCCCGGGGTCAACAAGGAACGGTTCCAGCGCGAAATCCGTCTCGCTGCGTCGCTACAGCATCCCCATATCGTCCCGCTGCTCACCGCCGGATCCGCCGCTGACCTGTTGTACTACGTCATGCCCTACATCGAAGGCGAGTCACTCCGGGCCAAGCTGGCCCGGGAAGGCGAGCTGCCGGTCGGAGAAGCGGCGCGGATCCTGCGCGACGTGGTGGACGCGCTGTCAGCAGCCCACCACCGTGGCGTCGTCCACCGGGACATCAAGCCCGACAACGTGATGATCTCGGGTCACCACGCGCTGGTGGCCGATTTCGGAGTGGCCAAGGCGGTGACGGCTTCGAGTGGTGACGCCGGCACCTCGCTGACGTCGCTGGGCATCGCCCTGGGCACGCCGGCCTACATGGCGCCGGAGCAGGCGGCGGCCGATCCGCATACCGACCACCGGGCGGACATCTACGCGGTGGGCGCGCTGGCGTACGAGATGCTGACCAGTTTGCCACCCTTCACCGGCCCCACTCCGCAGTCAGTGCTGGCGGCCCATGTCACCCAGGCGCCGACCCCGGTCACCCAACGCCGCCCCGCGGTTCCGCCCGCCATGGCGATGCTGGTGATGCGCTGCCTGGAGAAACGCCCGGCCGACCGCTGGCAGACGGCGGACGAACTCATGACCCAGTTGGCGGCCATCGTGACGCCGACCGGCGGGATGACGCCAACTGGTACCGCGCCGGTCCCGGCGGTCGGCACAGTGAGCGCGGAAACAGCGGTGCGCCGCGCTCATCCGCTCCGGGTGGCGGGACTCTACGCCCTCGCGTCGGTCGCGGTACTCGGGATCGCTTACCTGCTGATGATGCGGCTGGGTCTGCCCGACTGGCTCTTCGCGGGCGCGGTAGGCCTGATGCTGGTCGGCCTGCCGATCATGCTGTACACCTCGCGGCTGGAACGGAATCGCGCCGTGGCCCGGCTCACCGGCACGATGCTGGCCGTGCCGAGCGGCGGGCTCCACCACCTCTTCACCTGGAAGCGGGCCCTCTGGGGCGGGGGACTCGCGTTTGGATCGCTGGGCCTTGCGACCGGCGTCTACATGGCGATGCGACTCCTCGGCATCGGACCCGCCGGGACCCTGCTCGCCTCCGGCGCACTGGCCGGCCATGACCGGCTGCTGCTCACCGATTTCGAGAACCGCACTGCCGATTCCACGTTGGGCGAGACCGTCACCGAGTTGTTCCGGATCGACCTGGCCCAGTCCCGCCGGGTGAGCTTCCTGGAGCCGCAGCAGGTGGAGAAGGTCCTTCGCCGGATGGAGCGGAAGGATTCGATCATCACTCCCGCCCTGGCCCGGGAGATCGCCATCCGCGAGGGGCTCAAGGCTTACGTCACCGGGGACATCCGGAGCCTCGGCACCGGGTATATCATCTCGACCCGGTTGATCGCGGCCGGAACCGGCGACGCGTTGTTCTCGGGGCGGGAGACCGCCAACACCTCGGACGAGGTCATCAAGGCGGTGGACCGGTTGTCAGGACAGTTGCGAGAGAAGATTGGCGAGTCACTCCGTACCGTCCGGGCCGATCCGGCCCTGGAGGACGTCACCACCAGTTCGACCGAAGCCCTGCGGCTCTACGCCCAGGGCACCCGGGCGGGCAGCGTGCAGGGCGACTACCGCCGCGGGGTGGATCTCTTCCGTCAGGCTGTGGCGCTGGATTCAAACTTCGCGATGGCCTGGCGCCGGCTGTCCGCCTACGCCTCAAATGCGGGGATGGGCGCGGTGTCCGATAGCGCCATCAAGAAGGCGTGGGCGTTGCGGGACCATCTCGCCGAGCGGGAACGGCTCCTGGTGGAGGCCGACTACTCCCGCGACATGGCGGACGACCCCCAGGCCACCGCCGGGATCTACCGCACCCTGCTGGAGAAGTACCCGGACGACCAAACGGCGCTCAACAACGGGTCCCTCGCGTTCGGGGCGGCCGGTCTGCGCGACGATGCTTCGGCCGCCCTGCGGCATGCCATCGCGCTGGGAGGAGCATCGGCCGTAAGCTACGGCAACCTGGTGTTCAACGAGGTTCGCCGGGGCCAACCGGCGGCCGCGGACTCGTTCGTCCGGATGATACGGGACAGCTTCCCGGGCAATCCGTACGGCGTGACTTTCCCACCCCAGCTGTTGGCCAGCCGGGGGGAGTTCGATTCCGCGGAGGTCGCCACCCGGGCGATCCTCGATTCCGTCCCGGCGGGAACCAATTGGCAGGCTGGTGTCCTGTTCCGAATGGGCAGTCTGGCCCAGGTGCGGGGGGGGTTGGCGGAAGCGGAGCAATTCTTCCAACGTGCCCGTGAAATCCGGCAGACCATACAGAACCGGCCCCATACGGCCACCCGGCGGCAACTGGACGCCGAAGGAGACCGGCTCTACTACCAGATCCACTACGGCTTCGCCCCGGCCGACATCGGCCGGCGGATGGACGATCTCCTGCGGCGGGAAGCGGCCGTGGTGCCGGACACTGAACGGACCTACATCGGCGCTGCCTACGCTTTTGCCGAGCTGGGACAGCCCGAACGGGCCCGGCAGTTTCTCACGCAATACCGCCGGGTGCAGGACACGGCGACCGTCCGTCAATTCGAGGCCAATGATGCGGGATTGATCGAAGCCTGGATTGGATTGGCGGAAGGCCGCTACACCGAGGCGATTGCCGGGTTTCGCCGAGCCCGGGAGAAGTTCCATTGCGGGAGCTGCTGGCTCTGGGAATTGGGCCTGGCGTTCGACCGCGCGGGGCAGAAGGATTCCGCCCTCGCCGTCTACCAGCAGTTCCTCACCGAGCCGCAGCTGAACCGGCTCGACGACGACGCGACCACCCGGGCCATCATCCTCCGCCGGCTGGGCGAGCTGTACGAGGAGCGCAACGACCGGGCCAGGGCGCTGGAGCACTACGGCAAGTTCGTGGACCTGTGGCGCAACGCCGATCCGGAGCTGCAGCCCCAGGTGGCGGACGTCAAACAGCGGATCGCGCGGCTGGCCGGGGAGCCGGCGCGGCCATGACATGACGGCCAAGCCCGCTGCCCCCGGTCCGCTCGCATCCCTGTCGGCGCGATTCACCGTCGAGCGCGAACTCGGCCGCGGCGGCATGGGGACGGTCCACCTGGCCCACGATCAGGAACTCGACCGGCGGGTGGCCATCAAGGTCCTGAGCGCCGAGTTCTCCCGGGTGGTGGGCGCGGACCGGTTCAACCGCGAAATCCGCCTCACCGCCCGGCTGGTCCACCCCAGCATCGTGCCTCTGTTCGACTCGGGCCAGGCCGGCGAGTCCCTGTACTACGTGATGCCGTTCATCGACGGGCAGACGCTGCGCCGGAGGCTGGATGTCGAGGGACCACGACCGGAAGAGGAGGTCGCGCGAATCGTGTCCGACCTGGCGGAGGCGCTGGCCTACGCCCACTCGCTCGGGATCGTGCACCGCGACCTCAAGCCGGAAAACATCTTCTGGTACGGCGGGCGCTCGATCCTCGCCGACTTCGGCATCGCCCGGTCGACCAGCGACACCCTCTCCGGCGGCCCGGCGACCGAGACCGGAATGATCCTGGGCACCACGCTGTACATGAGCCCGGAACAAGCCTCCGGATCGCGGGAGATTGACGGCCGCTCCGACCTGTACAGTCTCGGGTGCGTCGCCTTCGAACTGCTCTCGGGCGCGCCACCTTTCGCCGGCTCTAACGCGATGGCGATCATCGCGGCCCACCTGACCGCACCCGCGCCCGCACTCCGGTCTCGCTGCGCCAGCGCCAGCCCCAAGCTGGCCGACCTGGTGGACCGGCTGCTCGCCAAGGAGCCGGACGACCGGCCCCCGTCGGCAGCCGCGGTTCTGGAGGCACTTCGGGTGGACACCGGGCCCACCCCCCGGGAGGCGCCGGCCCCGGCAGCGGATGCCGACATCCCGACCGACAAGCTGCCGCCGGCCGCCCGCGATCTGTACCGCCGGGCCTCGGATCTGATGATGCGGGCCATGCAGGGAGGTGAGGGCTCTCGGCAGAAACTCGAGATGGCGCGGGTGTACGCCGACAAGGCGGTCGCCCTGGCACCGGGGAGCGCCCACGCTCTCAGCATGCTGGCCGATGTGCATCAGGTCCTCGGTGTCCGCGGCTTCGCCGATGTCGAACAATCAACTGCCCGGGCCCGCCAACTCCGGCTGGAGGCGCTCGCCGCCGATGACACCGTGGGCGATGTTCATACCTCGATCGGCGTCAACTCTCTCTTCTGGGAGGACGACTTCGAGACCGCCGGCATGGAGTTGAAGCTCGGGGTTGACCTGGGACCCAAACGGTCGGACAGCCACCGGCATTATGGGGCGTGGCTCAAGATCTCCGGCCGGCTGGACGAGGCCAACCAGGAGATGCGCGAAGCCGTGCGGCTCGCCCCGGAGGCGCCGTTCATGCGGGTGGGACTGGCCGACGTGCTGATGGCCCAGGGCCGCTACGCCGAAGCGATCGGGCCGCTCCGCGAGGCGCTCCGGCTGGCGCCCCGCTACGACGCAGCGCTGGAGAGACTCGAAATGAGTTGCCACCGGGCCGGCCGGCACGACGAGGCCCTCGATGCCCGCCGCATGCTGCTCGGCATCAGGGACCAACGGGAACGGCTGGCACAGCTGGAGGTGGAATCCGCCCGGGAGGGCTGGCTCATCGCCCGGGACAACGACCTGCGGCGCGAACTGGCCGACCTGCTGGCGCGGGCCGAAAAGGAGGATCCCTTCCAGGACGCCAACAGCAGCCGGCAGTTATCGGACAAAATCCTGATCGTACTGGCCGAGCTGGGCGAATGGACCCAGGCCATGGAGTGGGTCGAACGGGGATACTACCGGCGGCCGGGCCGGCTCCGGCGGGTGCTGGCCGACCTGCCCTACGATCGGCACGGCCTGGCCAGCGATCCGCGATACGTGCGACTGCTCCGCACCGCCGGACTGGAAGACCTCATCTGATTGGATTCGCCA
>JBDTTZ010000310.1:0-2943 GCA_040008015.1 Gemmatimonadota bacterium | reverse complement strand
CCCACCCTGCCGGCGCAGGTGCCGATGTCGTCCGTGGTAGCGTCGGTCGCGGCATCCATATTGACCGGGGTGCTGTTCGGGCTGTACCCGGCGAACAAGGCCAGCAAACTCGACCCTGTTGAGGCTTTGAGATACGAATGAATTGAAGATTGAAGATTGAAGATTGAGGATTGAACAGCCTAAACTTGGGGTTGTTCAATCCTCAATCCTCAATCTTCAATCCTCAATTAGATTCTGGGTATGCCCCTCATCGAAGCATTGCGGCTGGCGCTCCAGGCCATCTGGGGCAGCAAGCTTCGTTCATTCTTTACTCTCCTCGGTATCATCGTCTCGGTCGGGTTCCTGGTCGCCGTGGTGGCGATCATCCAGGGGATGAACGCCTACGTCCGGGAAAACATCACCGCCGCGGTCATCGGCACCAACTCCTTCCAGGTCCGCCGCACCCCCATTTCCGTCGGCCTCCTGAACGATGACGAGATCAAGCGCATCAACCGGCGGCCGCTGATCAGCCTGGACGACGCGCGGGTGGTGGCCCGGGCCCTGCCCGACGCCCAGGCGGTGGGGTTCCAATCGGGGTGGCCGTCGCCGAGCAGCGACATCACCTACCACAACCGCACGGTGGGCAGCGTGCTGATGTTCGGGATCACGCCGCCGTTCCAGATCGTCCGGGACTACGTCTTCGCTGCAGGGGTGCCGCTGACCGATCCCGACGTCAGCGAGCGGCGTTACGTCACGGTGATCGGCTTCGAGGTGGCGGAAAAGCTCTTCGGTGAGCCGGCCATGGCGATCGGCAAGAAGGTCCGGATCGCCGGGCGGGAGATGACCGTGAAGGGCGTCATCGCGAAAAAGGGCAAGGTGCTGGGCCAGTCGTTCGACGGCTTCGCGCTGCTGCCCTACTCGACCTTCGAATCCATGTACGGGCGGCGGCAGACGACGGTCGTGTCGATCAAGATGAGCGACGCCGGCGAGCTGAACCCCGCGATGGACCGGGCGGAGGAGGCGATGCGGGTGGCCCACCGGCTGCGGCCGCTGGAAGAGAACGACTTCACCATCGACAAGGCCGACTCGCTGGTGGAGTTCTGGAAGAACCTGACCCGGATTCTCTTCACCGTCATCCCCGCCGTGGTCTGCATCGGCATTGTGGTCGGCGGTATCGTCATCATGAACATCATGCTGATGTCGGTGACGGAGCGGACCCGGGAGATCGGGATCCGCAAGTCGCTGGGTGCCACCCGGGGCGACATCCGGCGCCAGTTCATGATCGAGGCCGTCACGCTTTCGTTCTTCGGCGGCGCCCTCGGCGTGAGCGCCGGTTGGCTGCTCGCGATCATGGTCTCCAACCTGACGCCGCTTCCCGCGCGGGTCACCCTCTGGTCCATTGGCGTGGCCCTGGCGCTGGGAGCCGGGACCGGGGTGGTGTTCGGCGTCTATCCCGCCACCCGCGCCGCCCGGCTGGACCCGATCACCGCGCTCCGGGCCGAGTAGTGATTCAGCGAATCGGCGAGGGCGTGAGTATCGCGCTCGATTCCATGCGCGGCAACAAGCTGCGCTCGGCGCTCACCATTCTTGGCGTGGTGATCGGGGTTTCCACCGTGATGGCAATGGCCTCGATGGTCCAGGGCATCAAGTCTCAGATCGTCGGTACCATCGAAGTGGCCGGCCCCACCGCGTTCTACGTGGTCCGTTTCTTCTCCTCGACCCCGCTCAACCCCGACAACCTGCCCTACGAGGTCCGGATCCGGCCGGTGATCCGGGAGGAAGATGCCGTCGCGGTGCAGGCGATCCCGGAGATCCAGTACGCCGGCATCTGGATTCAGCTCTTTCAGCGGGCGGAATACCTGGGCAATCACACCCAGCAGCTGGTGGTCTGGGCCGCGGACGATCACTACATGGACATCCAGGGCGGCAGCCTGGTCCGGGGACGGTTCTTTACCCGGAGCGAGCTGAACGGGGAGCAGGTCGCCGTGCTGGAGATCGAGACCGCGCATCGGTTATTCGGGCAGATCGACCCGCTGGGGAAGACGGTCCGGATCGGCGGCGTCGCCCTCAAGGTGATCGGGCTCTACCAGCGGCCCGACAATATCTTCGAGCCGCCGGGCCAGGAGACCGGCGCCATCGTACCGTACCAGATGGCCCGGCATAACTTCAGGTACGACCAGACCAACGGGCTCTTCATCGCGGCGAAGGGGTGGCCCAGCGTGTCGATGGACCGGATCAGGGACCAGGTCACCGCGGCACTGCGGAAAGAGCGGCGACTCCGGCCCGGGATCCCCAATACTTTCGACATCATTACCCAGGACCAGATCCTCGATGTCCTGAACAGTCTCACCGGGGCGTTTTTCGGTGTCATGGTCGCCCTGTCGAGCGTGGCGCTGCTGGTGGGCGGCATAGGGGTGATGGCGATCATGATGGTGTCGGTCACCGATCGGACCCGGGAAATCGGGCTGCGCAAGGCGCTGGGCGCCACTCGGCGGGAGATTCTCTGGCAGTTCCTGGTGGAGTCGGCGACGCTGACCATGATGGGTGGATTGCTGGGGATCCTGGTGGGGTTGGGCATTGGTGAGATTCTCAAGCGGGCCATAGGATTGAGCGCGGGGGTGCCGCTGTGGAGCGCGGTGATGGCGACGGCGGTGAGTGTGGCGATCGGGTTGATCTTCGGACTATATCCCGCGAATCGCGCAAGTAAGATGGACCCGGTCGAAGCCTTGAGGTACGAGTGACAACAACGTGAACGGTGAAGGGTGAAGAGTGAAGGGGAAACGACCTAGAAGGCTGTCATTCCGAACGCAGTGAGGAATCTTGCCGGTATTGAGAAGATCCCTCGCTCCGTTCGGGATGACACCTTTCGCGTTGTGCCCCTTCACCCTTTACCCTTCACTCTTCACGCTTTTCAGGAGACTCAATGTCGGTAGATATTCTGGCGATCGCGGCCCATCGGGACGA
>JBDTTZ010000309.1:0-3340 GCA_040008015.1 Gemmatimonadota bacterium | reverse complement strand
CCTTCATCACCTGAGCGGTAGCGGGCGGCCAGCGCCGCATCGGTCGAGGGATCAGGCCCGGTCGAAACGCCCATGGACCCCGCACTGACGCATGTCAGCCAACGGTGTTAAGTGGCCGGTGGTCAGCCCGTAGAGACTGTCCTGTCTCTGACCGCCTTGGCTGCCTGGTCCGCCTGCGCTGTTGACCCACCTCTCTCCCTGGGGGTAGCTTTCTCCCGAACGAACGTTCGGACGGCCCGATTTGAGCTACGACGACCGACTTCAGAAGCTCCTCAGCGCAGCAGTTAAAGTCTTCGCCAGTAAGGGGTTCCACGCTACCTCCATGCGGGATATCGCCCGGGAGAGCGGCCTCAGCCTGGCGGGGATCTATCATTATGTCACCGGCAAGCCGGAACTGCTCTTTCTGATCCAGGACCGCTGCTTCGCCCAGGTCATCGAGGGCGCCAATGCAGCCGTGGGGGGAGCGGTGACTCCGACTGACCGGCTGCGGGCCTTTGTCCGGCATCACGTGGAGTTCTTCGCCGGCCACATGGCGGAGATGAAGGTGCTCTCCCACGAGGAAGACGAGCTCAGCGGCACCATGCGGGCCCAGGTCCGCCGCCGCAAGCGGGAGTACGTCAGCCTCCTCCTGGAGCTGCTGGAACAGGTCCCCGGCTCCGGCATCAACCGCCCCGTCGCGGCCTACGCACTCTTCGGGATGATCAACTGGATCTACACCTGGTACAACCCGGCCGGTCCGGTCGATCCCGACCGGCTGGCGGATGACATGACACAGTTGTTTCTTCACGGGTACCTGCAACCCACTACTCATGCGACCCGGTTGGTCGCGTCCCACGGAGGATAGTCATCGTGGCAACCACACTGGCCCCCCGGCCCGGCGCTCCCGCTCCCACGGAAAAAGTCCTGGTCGATTACGAAGTGAAGGATGGTCTCGCGATCATCACCCTCAATGACCCGCCGGCCAACACCTACACCTACGAGCTGATGCGCCAGCTGGACCAGGCGATCCTCGACGCCCGGATGGCCGAAGAGGCGCACGTCATCGTGATCCGGGGCCACGGCGAGAAGTTCTTCTCGGCCGGCGCCAACATCGGGATGCTGAACCAGGTCACCCCGCGCTTCAAGTATTTCTTCTGCCTCCACGCCAACGAGACCCTGTCCCGGCTGGAGCAGACCCCCAAGCTCACCATCGCCGCGATCAACGGCCACTGCGTGGGCGGCGGGCTCGAGATCGCCATGGCCTGCGACATCCGGATCGCCAAGCGCAACGCCGGCAAGATCGGGCTCCCCGAGGTGAACCTGGGCGTGCTCCCCGGCACCGGCGGCACCCAGCGGCTCTGCCGGCTGGTCGGAAAGTCCAAGGCCATCGAGCTCATGTGCACCGGCGAGACCTTCTCCTTCGAGACCGCCGAGGACCTCGGCATCGTCAACAAGGTGTTCGAGCCGGAAGGCTTCTGGGACAACCTGATGGTCTACGCCAAGCAGTTCACCCCGCCCCACAAGGCCTCCAAGGCGGTCGGTCTGATCAAGCGGGCGGTGCAGTCCGGCGCCGAGGTGCCGTTCGAGTCCGGCCTCGCCATCGAGCGGGAACTGCAGCAGCAGCTGTTCCAGTCGGACGACGCCAAGGAAGGCATCGCGGCGTACAACGAGAAGCGGATGGCCACCTTTAAAGCGAAATAACACGCTGATGTCATCCTGAGGTCGCGTAAGCGGCCGAAGGATCTCTTCACTCCCGCAAGAGATCCTTCGCCTTCGCTCAGGATGACACGCTATGGGATCCATGCATACCGATCTTTTCATCGCGAACGAGTACCGCGCCGCGGTGAGCGGCAAGCGTTTCGACGTCTCCAACCCGGCGACTGAAGAAGTCCTGGCGCAGGTGCCCGACGGCGAAATCGCCGACGTCGATGCGGCGGTGGCCGCCGCTCGGGCGTGTTTCGACAGCGACGCCTGGCAGAAACTGGCGCCCCGCAAGCGCGGAGCAATGCTGGCAAAAGCGGCGGACATCCTCGCCGGCCGGCAGGCCGAATTTGCGAAGCTGGAATCGCAACAGAACGGCAAGCCGCTCTTCGAATCGAACATCGACTGCGCGATGGCGATCGAAACCCTGCGCTACTACGCCGGGTGGTGCGACAAGCTGACCGGGGAGACCCTACCGCTCGATCCGGCCTATTTCGTCTATACCCTGCGAGAACCAATCGGCGTGGTCGCCGCGATCGTGCCGTGGAACTTCCCGCTCAACATCGCGATGTGGAAGGTGGCGCCGGCGCTGGCCGCCGGTTGCACCATCGTGTTGAAACCGGCGAGCGAGACTCCGCTGACCGCGCTCGCACTGGGCCAGGTGATGCTGGAAGCGGGACTGCCGTCCGGTGCGTTCAACGTGGTGACCGGCGGCGGCCGCAATGCAGGAATGGCGCTGGTGCGGCATCCCGAGGTGGACAAGATCTCGTTCACCGGCTCCACCGAGGTGGGCAAGATCATCATGCGGGAAGCGGCCAACGGGGTGAAGCGGCTGACGCTGGAGCTGGGGGGCAAGAGCCCGAACATCATCTTCGCCGACGCCGATATCGCCGCCGCGATTCGGGGCGCCCAGAGCGGGATTTTCTATGGGAAGGGCGAGGTCTGCGCCGCCGGCAGCCGGCTGCTGGTGGAGAAGTCGGTCAAGGACCAGGTGGTCGAGCAGTTGGCCGAGCGGGCGAAGAAGCTCACCCCCGGCGATCCGTTCGACAAGGCCACCCGGCTCGGCGCCGTGGTCTCGAAGAAACAGCAGGACACCGTGATGGGCTACATCGCGAAGGGAAAGGCCGAAGGCGGCACCGTCGTCGCCGGCGGCAACGCAGCCCAGGTCAACGGCAAAGGCTACTTCGTCGAAGCCACCGTGTTCGATGGCATCACCCCGGAAATGACCATCGCGCGGGAAGAGATCTTCGGCCCGGTGCTGGCGGTACTGCCCTTCGAGAGCTACGAGGAAGCGGCGAAGCTCGCCAACCAGTCAATGTACGGGCTCGCGGCAGGCATCTGGACCCGCGATATCAGCAAGGCGCACAAGCTGGCCCGCGCGATCAAGGCCGGCACCGTCTGGGTCAACACCTACAATATTTACGATCCGGCCGCGCCGTTCGGCGGTTACAAGCAGAGCGGCTTCGGGCGGGACCTGGGACGGGTGGCTCTGGATGGTTACACCGAATCGAAAACCGTCTGGGTTGGACTCTAAGTGTCATCCCGAGCGCAGTCGGTAGTCATTCCGAGCGAAGCCACCCTTGAGATTCCTCGGTCGCTACGGCCCCTCGGAATGACAAAAACGGATAGCAAATGAGAAACGCCGTCATCACTACCGCAT
>JBDTTZ010000308.1:0-5325 GCA_040008015.1 Gemmatimonadota bacterium | reverse complement strand
GAAGTGATCCTGCTTGGCATTCGCAAGTTCGCGCTGCACCGGTTTCTCTTTCTGAGCGCGGATGCTGCGTGGATGGCGCCGGTGACCGATGCGCTGCTCTTTGTTATCGCCGGCCTGGGTCTCCTCCTGTTGCGGTGGATCCTGCCGCGCCGCATTCCCCTGCCGCCGACCCTGCTCTTCGCCGCACTGGCCAGCTTTACGCTGCTCCTGATGTATGATCCCCTCTCCAAGCCCGCCGCCGCGCTGCTCAGCCTCGGTATCGCCGTCCAGGCAACCCGGATGGCCGGGCGGCGGAGCGACGGCTTCATGCGACTGGTTCGCCGCACCACGCCGGCACTCGCCGCGCTGGTATTGATCACCGGGCTGGGGGTTCGGGCGCTGATTGGGATGGACCGCAGGCGCTCCGGCGCGGCCGCGGCGGAAAGCCGGGGGGCGCCGAATGTCCTGCTGATCGTGCTGGACACGGTGCGCGCCTGGAGCCTTGGACTCTATGGTTACTACCGTCCAACCTCGCCCGAGCTGGGCCGCTGGATGAGTGACGGTACCCGGTTTCAAACCGCCCTTTCCACGGCGCCCTGGACCCTGCCTTCGCACGCCAGCATGTTTACCGGCCGCTTTCCGTTTGAGCTCTCGGCGGGATGGTTGAGTCCGCTGGATGGAAAATTCCCCACGCTCGCCGAAGTCCTGAGTGCGCGAGGATATGCCGCCGCCGGATTCGTGGCCAATACCACCTACTGCAGCTACGAAAGCGGGTTGGCGCGCGGCTTCGGCCATTTCGAGGACTATCCGGTTTCGATTCCCCAGATGCTGTTCAGCTCCTCGCTGGGCAAGGTTCTCGCGGGAAGCCGGTTCACCCGGCGCAAGCTGCTGCGGGTAACCGCCGAAGACATCGACAACCGGGTGCTGGCGTGGCTCAACCAGCGCCCGTCCGACCGCCCGTTCTTCGTCTTCCTCAACTACCTCGACACCCACAATCCGTACCAGCCTCCGCCACCCTACGACACGCTGTTTTCGGACTCAACGACGGCGAGCGTCGTGGATTCGATCCGGGAAGACACGCCGGCCCGGCGCTGGTCCCCGGAGGAATTGCGGGCGGCGGTGGGAGAGTACGACGAATCGCTGGCGTATCTCGATGCCCAGCTGGGCCGGCTGTTTGCGGAGCTGAAGCGGCGCGGGTTGTGGGACAACACGGTCGTGATCGTCACGTCCGATCACGGCGAGGAGTTTGGGGAGCACCGAGTGTTCTTCCATGGCAACAGCCTGTATCGCCCGGCGCTGGAGGTGCCACTCCTGGTGCGGTTCCCCGGCCACGTTCCGGCCGGGCTCGTGGTGAGGACCCCGGTTTCTCTGCGGGACATGGCCGCCACCGTGATGGACCTTTCCGGGGGCGCTGCCGGACAGTTCCCGGGCCGGTCCCTTGCCCGGTTCTGGAACGGAACCGTCTCCGATTCCGCTCCGTCGGCCGACACCCTGCTCATGGAGCTGGGATACTCGCCCCGGCTGCCGAGGGCCACCCCGATCGCGCGGGGACCGATGAAATCGGTGGTCCTGAACGGCCACCGGCTGATCCGCAATGGCGACGGGCAGCTGGAGCTCTATGATTTTTTGCGGGATACCATGGAGCTCACCGACCTGGCCAGGGATTCCTCGTACCAGGCCGTTCTGAATCAGAGTTTCAAGGCCCTCGAGGCCATGACGCCGATTCCACCGGTGATGCGCGCCCGCCCGCCCGGGAAGCCATGAACTTTTCCCCGCCGGACCGGGAGTTGAACGGCGCCGGCTTCCTTCTCCGGCTGATCGCGATGCTGGGTCTCCTCGCCGGGCTGGGAGAGGTCCTGTTGTTCGCCGGCCAGAAATTTATTCTGCACCGCTTCATCTTCGTGGGCCGCGACGTGGTGTGGATGGCCCCACTCGCCGAGCTGATCCTGTTTCTGACGCTGGGCGGCCTGTTTTTCCTGGCGCGCCGGCTTTTTCGCGGCCTTACCTGGGTGAGCGTGCTGCTGTTCTTCGCCACGCTTGCCATGGTGGCGATGCTGTGGATGATCTCCCCGCTGCACAAAGGCGCGGCCATCCTGCTCGCCATTGGAGTTGGAGTTACCGCGGCACGAGCCAGCCGGCGGCGACCGCATGCAGTACAGGGGGTGGTGCGATTGGGATTTCCGGTCGCCCTGGCGACCGCGATCCTGCTGGGAGTGGGCTTCCGCGGGTTCCGATGGTGGCAGGAGCGGCGGGCTGTCGCCGCGCTGCCCAGCGCGGCGAACCATGCGCCCAATGTCCTGCTCATCATCCTGGACACGGTCCGCGCCTGGAACCTGAGCGGCTACGGCTACGCCCGACCCACGACGCCGAACCTGGACCAGCTGATGCACGGCGGCGTCCGGTTCGATTGGGCGTTCAGCCAGGCCCCCTGGACGCTGCCGTCTCACGCCAGCCTGTTTACCGGACGCTTACCCCACGAGCTGGGAGCCAACTGGCTCACCGCCATGGACGCGAGCTATCCCACCCTGGCCGACGTGCTCGGCCAGCATGGCTATCTCACCGCGGGCTTCGTCGCCAATCAGCTGTATCTCGACTATGAGAAAGGCACCCACCAGGGGTTCCAGCATTACGAGGACTATCCGTTTACCCTGAGTGAGCTGTTCCGCAATTCGGCCATCGTCCGGGAGCTCTCGGGCAAGCGGTGGATCCGGAATCCGTTCCACAGCTATCAATTGATGGGGCGCAAGGATGCCGACGCGGTCAACGGGGAGTTCCTGTCATGGCTCGACGGCGCCGGCGGCCGGCCATTCTTTGCCTTCCTGAACTACTTTGATGCCCACGCGCCGTACCTGCCGGCCGACAGCACGGAACACCGTTTCGCAACCCCGGGGCTCCATCCGGATTACGATGGCTGGATTCGGTACCGGGGACGGCCGAAGGGTGATTCCCTGCCCCGCGACTACGTCCTGGATAACCGGGACCGCTATGACGCCATGCTCGCCCAGATTGACGCGGCGCTGGGACGCTTGTTTGCCGAGCTGACGCGGCGCGGCATCCTCGACCAGACGATCGTCATCGTGGCCTCGGATCATGGAGAGCAGTTCGGCGAGCACAACCTGATGGGGCACGGCAACAGCCTCTATCTTCCGGCGCTTCACGTCCCCCTGATCATCCGCTTCCCGGACGGAGCGCCGGGAGGTCGCGAGGTGAGCCGACCGGTGGCGCTTCGTGACGTGGCCGCCACGGTCCTCGACCTGGCCCGGATTCCCGGGCCGGCCTCCCTGCCGGGCCGCAGCCTGGCGCGTTTCTGGAGGGACTCGGCCCCGGCCGGGCCCGACACGCTGCTCATGGAAGTGGATTACAATCCCCGGCTGCCCAAAGGTACGCCGCTCGACCGGGGCTCGATGCGGGCCGTGGTTCTCGACTCGCTGCACTACATTCTGAACGGCGACAAGCGGGAGGAGCTGTACGATTTCCTGCGCGATTCGGTGGAAATGCACGACCTGAGCGGAAGCGCGGCTGACCTGGGCCGGCAGCGGGAAGCCCTGCGCGCCCTCGCGCCGCCCCGGGAAGGACGCCCGTGACGACCCCCGCGGTCTCTACGCGAATCCGGCCAGCCAGGGTCCTGCTGATCGGGCTGTGGTTCGGGCTGCTGACCGGTTTCATCGAAGACGTCCTGCTCGCCATTCGCAGCTATGGCCTGGGGCACCTGGTCCATGTCTCGTGGCAGTTTCCCTGGATGGTCCCCGTCGCCGACGCAATGATCTTCCTGGTTCCCGCACTGCTGCTGACGCTGGCCGACATGGTGTTTCCCAAGCTGGTTCCGTTCCGCGTGGCCCTGTTCGTGTTCCTCGGCATGACGTGCGCCGCCTTCCTGTTCCTGTTCACCCAGGTCTCGACCTACGCGCTGGCGATCCTTGCCGTGGGCCTGGGATTTCAGTTGTCCCGGATCGTGAGCCGGCAACGAACCGGCCTGGAGCGGCTGGTGGTGCGCACCACACCGTGGATGCTGGGCATGGTGCTGCTCCTGGCCGGCGGCATGTTCGGCTGGAGCCGGTGGAGCGAACGGCGCGCCGCGGCCCGGCTGGCGGCGGCTCCAGCCGGCGCTCCCAACGTGCTGCTCATCATCCTGGACACAGTCCGGGCGGCCAACCTGTCGCTGTATGGGTATGGCCGCGAGACCACGCCGAACCTGAAACGGTTTGCGACCGAGGGGGTACGCTTTGACCAGGCCTTCTCCGCCGCTCCATGGACCCTGCCTTCTCACGCGAGCTTGGTGACGGGCCGGTGGCCCCACGAACTGACCGCCGACTGGCTTTCACCGCTCGACGGCACCTATCCCACCATCGCCGAATACTTCACCCGGCACGGCTACGTGACCGGAGGATTCGTCGCCAATGTCGGATACGTCGCGCGCGAGTTCGGCATGGCCCGGGGCTTCAATCACTACCAGGACTACCCGGCCACCCTCGCCACGATCCTGCAGAGCTCCTCGATCGGCCAGAAGATCGACCGGAGCCAGCAGCTGCGGAAGCTGGTGCGCAGCGACCAGCACATGGTGCGGGTGGCGGCGCCGACCATCAACGACGGGCTGCTCGGCTGGGTCGATCATCGGGGCCAGCGCCCCTTCTTCGCGATGCTCAACTATTACGACGCCCACGGTCCGTACCTGCCACCGGCGCCGTATGACCGCATGTTTGATCCCCGGGGAAGGCCCAATAACTACAGCCCGCTGCACCGCTTTATTTCTCGCCCCAACCAGTCGGGGCTGGCTGCGCCGATCATGGCGCGGGAAATGGCCCAGTACGACGGCGCCCTGGCCTATCTCGACCACGAGCTGGGAGACCTGTTCGCCGAGCTGGAACGCCGGGGAATCCTGCAGAACACCATCGTGATCGTCACGGCCGACCACGGCGAAGAATTCGGCGAGCACGGGGTGTACGATCACGGAAATTCCCTGTACCGCCCCGCGGTTCATGTACCGCTGCTCATCGTGGCGCCGGGCCACGCGCCGAGCGAAACCAGCGTCGGGAACGCGGTCACCCTGCGGGACGTGGCGCACACCCTGGTGGACCTCGCCACGCCCGGGGAGGAGAACCCCTTTCCGGGGATGTCGCTGCGCCGGTTCTGGACCGACTCCGTGCCGGTCGAGGATCCGATCCTCTCCGAACTGAGCAAGGGCATCCGCACGCCCAAGTGGTATCCGGTGAGCAAGGGCGACATGAAATCGGTCGTCGCCGAGAGCCTTCGCTATATCCGCAACGGAGACGGGCAGGAAGAGATGTACGGCCTGTTCAGCGACCAGTGGGAAGCGCAGAACCTGGTGAAGACGGACTCGCTGACCGC
>JBDTTZ010000307.1:0-3489 GCA_040008015.1 Gemmatimonadota bacterium | reverse complement strand
ACCGGCGCTTCGATCCCGGCCGCCTCCTGCAGCCGGGCGACCACGACGGCCCCGAAGGGAAACTGAGCCGCCATCTGGTCGTTCAGCAGTGCGGCGATTACGCCGTGCCGCATCCAGCGAGGCAGCACCGGCCCGGGATTCTTGACGATCGACCGGAAGTCGTACTGCCGGCCGTCCTTCCCTACAAAACGGAGGCCGATGGTTTGCTCGCCGCTGGTGATCCGTAACGCATGGAGGCCCCCACCCACGGTGTCCAAGTCCAGCACCGGCAGACGCACCGGAATCTCCCAGAGTCTCCGGTTGAGGCTTCCGAAAAGGAATCGCCGTACTCCTCCTGCCGGGTAGCTCCGCCCTGGGGTCGTGGTGACCGAATCCGCATTCCCCAGCGCCGAGAGACGGGTGGCATCGACGGGATCATTGCGGAGGCCGCCCACGCCAAAAAGGGCGATGAGCACCGCCCCGATGACAGCAACTATCACTGCGCCGGCGATCAGCCGGCGGCGGCGGGTACGCTTGGTGGGGTGCGGCGCTGGGGCCAAGGCTGCTCCGATAGGTGATGCGTGTCCCAACTTACCCGATCGGAGCGGAAGGCGATGGTATCTATCTCACGTTGATGTAATCCGTCGCCAGCACGTTGGCGCCTTTGCCCGCCGCCCTGGACCAGTCGCCGACTCCCAGGGAGTACACCCGCAACAGGAAACCGGGGTTGTGGGCGAGCCATCGTTGTCCCCAGTGCAACTGGTCCTTGCGAACATTGATGACGACCTGGTTCCCGGACTCGATGGTCTGTTGAGTCAGGGTCGCATCTCCGGGCCGGTCCAGGTCCGCAAAGCAGAGCCGCTCCCGGGGTTGGTACGAGGCGTACCCGGCCCTGGAGGCCATGCCTGATCCGGACAGGCAGAACACAAACTTTCCGAGCAGCGCGGCGGCCTGGTGAACGGGCGCATGGTGCTGACCGCCCCGGAGCGGCAGGCGGACGGAACCAGCTCACTGCTTCGGGGAACCTGGTGGGTCGAAGGGAGCCCGGTGCGGCAATTGGGTGAGCGGTCGAAGGATGCCGAGAAATCGTGGACGAAGCTATGGGATATCGTGTTCCGGCGGCACGGAGAGTGACCGGGTGAGGCGGTCAGCGCGGAATCCAGATCGCCCAGGCCGCCGCGGCCAACAGCATGATGACGATGACGGCAATGAGCATGAGCGTCGTGCGCCGAATGCCCTTCCGGGGGGGGATCGATGGAGGAGGCGACATGGAAGGGGAGAATATTACACGATTGTGATCCCCCGCTCCAGCGTCTGCTTGACCGGGCAGCGATCCGCGATCTCCAGGAGCCGGGCACGCTGGTCGTCCGTGAGCGGGCCGGACAGGTCGAGCCCGCGCTCGATCCGGGTGACGCCCACTGCGGCCTGGTCACAGGTCTCGCAGTCCTGCTGGTGGGTCCGGGCGCTGCGGAGCCTGACCTCGACGGCCTCGAGCGGCCATCCCTTGCGGTCGGCATAGACCCGTAGCGTCATGGCCATGCAGCTGCCCAGGGCCATCAGCAGATACTCGTATGGGGTGGGCCCGCGGTCGGTGCCACGCGAGGCGACCGGCTCATCGGCAATCAGGCCGTGAGTGCGGGCTTCCAGCTCGGTGCGAAATCCGTCGGCGCCGATGCGCGCCCGGACCCAGCCTTCATTGGCAGACTGATCGGTTTCAGTTGGCGGTACGGTCATGATGACAAACTCTTCGTCTATTCGGCGCGGGATGCCGGTGGAAGCGGCTGCTGCGCCTGGGGCCGGGCGAGCACCCGCTCGGTGAAATCCACCCGCTCCTGGAGCTCGCTCAGCTCCCTCCGCATGGTTTCAACATCGTTCTGGATGGCCTGGATTTCCTCGGGGGATCCGGAGTCGCCCTGTAGCCGCAGGCGAGTCTCTTCCAGGCGAATCCTCGCCACCTTCTGGATGCCGTGGAAAACAATGGCGGCCACCGGGATGGCGAGGGCCAGGATGGGAATGAACGCGAAAATGATATTCTTGTCCATCGGAACTCACTCCATGCGAAGGGCCCAGCTGACGGCAACTACCTTGTAAGGTAGCCGTAGTGTGCGCGGAGGGCATATTGCTGAGGACACGCGGATGGCATGCCGCATTTTTCCGTCCGGGGACCCGTTTTTCCGGTGCTGCTTTCGAGCCCCGGCTTCTGCAGTTTGGTCCCATGTTCCACCAACTCTACTACCACATTGTCTGGACGACCCGGGAACGCCGCCCCACGATTACCCGCGATGTCGCGGAATTCCTGGACCGGGCGCTTCGCTCAATCGCGAGCCAGGAGCGGGCCCTGGTTCTCGAGCTGGGAATGGTGACGACTCACGTCCACCTGCTCATCCGGGCTCATCCGATGACGAGCATCCCCCGTCTCCTTCAGCGGCTGAAGGGCGCCAGCTCTGCACTGGCCGCCCGGAAGCTGGGGCTCTCGCCCGAGCACCAGCTTCGCTGGGCCCAGGGCTACACCATCCAGACCATATCGAGGAGCATGCTGGACGGGGTGGGAGAATACGTGCGGCATCAGCCGGAGCGGCACCCTCACGAGGTCATTGCGGGCTGGGTACCGACGGCAGCCCAGCCGGTGCGGCAGGAGAGCCGGCGGTGGAGGACTCGCCGGGATGCATGGAGGTCACGCGGAGATTCTTGCCCAGGACACGCTGATAGGCCCTCGGCCGCATTGCGGAACCCTCGGCGCTTGACATACCTTCCCGAGTCACCAATCCGACGACTCGACCTACCCAACTCATGACTACGCGCCGTAACCAAACTCCCCTGGTCGAGGTCCCGCGTCCCGCTCTCCCCGCCGTCCACAGCAATGAAAGCGGCCGGAGCTATCAACTCGATCAATTGATCGGGAAAGGCGGCTTTGGGGAGATCTATCTCGCCACCCCGCTGCCGGCGCGCGGGCTGCCGCTCCGGGTGTGCGTCAAGATCAGCTACTCGATAGCAGGCTGGCTCCGGGAGGCGTATTTCGCCCAGCCGATGCGTTCAACCTGATGAACGCGCCGACCGAGATTGCGTGGGGGAAAGTTCGCAAATGGCAACAGAAGGACGACATCTACCAGGTGGGCCAGCTCATCGCGATGCTGCTCCGGGGCGACATCCACAAACCGATGCGGAGCAAGGACGTCCGCGCCCTTCCCTGCGGCGATCACCTGAAGCAGGTGGTCCACCAGTGCCTCGGTGACCGGGCGAAGCGCTACGAAGCCGCCGGCGAGCTGATCGCGGCGCTGCGCCACCGGCCGAAGGAGTTGAAGCCGGGCCGGGTGCGGAGTCTCAAGGGATGTCGGCTCTCGTTCACCGGCTTCCTGAAGAAACCCCGGGCCGATGCGATCACGGCGGCGAGACGGTCAGGCGCAATCGTGCAGACCGCCCGGGAGCGTCCACCGATGTGCTGGTCCGGGGCCGGCCCAACGCGCTCCAGGTGGCGGGCAAGGACGGGGGCACCAAGCTGCTGGAAATCCG
>JBDTTZ010000306.1:0-8028 GCA_040008015.1 Gemmatimonadota bacterium | reverse complement strand
CCCCTGGTCGAGCCCTTCATCATCTCGGGTGGAACCATCGCCGAGCGGCGCTCGCTCATCGTGGTGCTGCACGATGAAGATGGCCGGCTGGGCTACGGCGAATGTCCGCCGTTCGAGCTACCCTTCTACTCCGAAGAGACTCTCACCGGTGCGACGGAGCTTGTCCAGCGGGTCCTGCTTCCGCGGATCCTGGGCAGGGAGTTCGAATCGCCCGAGGACGTCGATGCAGCGCTCCGGCCTGGTATCCGGGGAAATCCATTCGCCCGGGCGGCGCTGGAAACGGCGGCCTGGGACCTGGAAGCCAACCGGAGAGGTGTCGGTATCGCGGCACTGCTTGGTGAACGGCTGGGTGTGTTGCCCGCACCGCGGGTGCCGTGCGGAGTCGCGCTGGGTATTCCTGAAGATCGTAGGATCGACACCCTGCTGCGGTGGGTTCGCGGCGCGGTGGCCCGGGACTACCGGAGGGTAAAGATCAAGATCGCGCCGGGATGGGATACCGAACCGGTGCGCGCCGTGACCGCCGAGCTGGCGGGCAGCGGACTGCCGCTCACTGTGGACGCCAATGGCGCCTACGAGTGGCCGGAGCACGAAACCAACTTGCGCTCGATCGACGATGCGGGCTTGCTGTATATCGAGCAACCGCTCCATCCCGACGAGCTGGTGGGCCATTCCCGGCTCTGCCAGGAATTGAAAACGCCGATCTGCCTGGACGAAACGCTGCGGGATTCGAGGGCGGCGAGCCAAATCGTGGCGCTGAACGGTCCCCGGGTATGGAACATCAAGGTGCACCGCGTTGGTGGCCTGAGTGAGGTCATCCGGATCTACCGGATCGCCGCCGAATACGGAGCCGTCCTGTGGGCCGGCACGATGCCGGAGTCCGGGATTGGCTCCCAGGCGGCGCTGGCCGCGGCGGCTCTGCCGTTGTTTCAATATCCGTCGGACCTGGAGCCGAGCGAGCGCTGGTTTGGTAAAGGGAGGGATCTGATCGAGCTGGAGATGAACACCAATGGGATGATGCAGGTCCCCGGCGAGAGCATTGCCCAGCGAGTGCGGGGATTACCGGCCTAGCACGACGTCGTTGACACCGGGCCCTATCCCCAGGACCAGATTTTGTCCCCGATAGCCGTTCGCTACCACCCGGACGTACTGGGTGCGGCACTCGTCTACCAGGCTGGCATCGAAGACCAGGCGGTAGACGCCGGTGCCGTCACTGTAGGTCGAGTATTCGGTGCCGATGATCTGGAGAAACGCACCCGCCAGCGGGCGCGAGTGCGCCCTATCCATGAATACCCGGCCGATCAGGGTCGCCATTTCCAGCGGAGCATTGGGATCGCGTGGCTTGGGCATACAGGTGGTGCGAGCCGCTTCATCGCGATTGGATATGAGTCCGGGGCGGATGCCCAGTTGGGTCGGGTTTTCCTGCGACTGCCGGAGCAGGGGTCGTCCGAACAAGCGCTGGGACTCTTCCTCCAGCGTCTCGGTCGGCTCCGGCTCCGGAGGACGTTGGGCCAGGACCGGCTGGGGATCGGGCTCCCGCGGCCTGGGCGCGGCTGCCTGCGGCGTCTCCGGGGTCATCTCGGGCGGGCGGTCCAGGTCGGGATCGGTGGTCCGAGCCTCCCGCTCCGTCGCCGCATGCACCGCGTCGGGAGCTGGCCGCTGCACCGGGCGCACCGGCCTGGGCGGCGTCGGCAAATAGACCATCTGCACCGGTTCCGCCATCGGAGTGCTGCTGAAGGGATCTCTCAGTTGATCGGTCTTCTGACGAAACAACCCCAATACCATCACGATCAGCACGGCGTGGAATGCAACACTGGTCCCCAACCCGCCCCAGGGCTTCTTCGCCTGGATCGGCAGCGACTCGACGTGGACCGGTCGGCGGGAGGGTGGACGGTTGCGAATGGAATACATGCTGGGCTGATCTACTCCAGGCGTGGAGACGGGTCAGAAATGTAGGTCGTCCAAGGGATGCGCGAAACCGCAACAGCGTTTCGGTGCTGATCTTACGCCGTTACAACGGGATTCGTTGAGCTCCCAAGGTTCCGGGATTGCCGTGCTCTCGGTAGCTTGCAGGCCATGTCGAATCTCGCCGGAAAACACGCCTTGGTCTGCGGCAGCACCCAGGGTATCGGTTTCGCCTGCGCCACCGGGCTTGCCGGTGCGGGGGCGCGCGTCACCCTCCTTGCCCGGAACCGGGAACACCTGGAACAGGTGCGCTCCGGGCTGCCCCATGCCGGAGCCGAGAACCCGCACCAGTACCTGGTGGCGGATTTTGCCGAGCCGGAGATGGTGCGCGCCGTGGTGACCGAAGGCCTCCACCGTTTGGGGACGGTGCACATCCTGGTCAACAACACCGGCGGACCTCCCGCCGGCCCCGTGGTGGACGCCACCGAGCAGCAGTTTCTCTCCGCTTTTGCCGCCCATCTCTTCTGCAACCAGGTCCTGGTGCAGGCCACGCTGCCGGGAATGAAGGCGGCGGGCTACGGCCGGATCGTGAACGTCATCTCCACTTCGGTGAAGCAGCCGATCAAGGGGCTCGGCGTGTCCAATACGGTGCGCGGCGCCGTGGCGAGCTGGGCCAAGACCCTGGCGGGCGAAGTCGGCCAATTCGGCATCACCGTGAACAACGTCCTGCCCGGCGCCACGATGACCGGGCGGCACCATTCGCTGATCCAGGCCCGGTCGAAGGGTTCGGGCAGGAGCGTTGAGGAGATCGAACAGTCCATGAAAGCGGAGATCCCACTGGGTCGCTTTGCCGCGCCGGAAGAGGTCGCGGCGGCGGTGGTCTTTCTCGCTTCTCCGGCGGCGTCGTACATCACGGGGATCAACCTGCCGGTGGATGGCGGGCGCATCGGGTCGCTGTGAACACCCTCGCGAATTACATCAACGGCAACCTGGTCGCGCCCCAGGCCGGTCAGTATCTCGACGACATCGAGCCGGCGACCGGCCAGGTTGTCGCCCGGGTCCCCGCCAGCGACGAGCGGGACGTCGATGGCGCGGTAGCGGCGGCGGAGGCGGCCTTTCCCGGCTGGTCGCAGACCTCGGCGGCGGAACGCTCGCGCCTGTTGCTCCGGATCGCTGACCTGGTCGAGCGGGACCTGGAACGCCTGGCCCAGCTGGAATCGCAGGACACCGGAAAGCCGATTGCGCTGGCCCGGGTGATGGACATCCCTCGGGCGGTCGCCAACTTCCGCTTCTTCGCCACCGCGATCCTGCACAGCCAGTCGGAAGCCCACGCGACCGATTACGCCGCGCTCAACTACACCCTGCGGCGCCCTCGCGGGGTCGCCGGCCTCATTTCGCCCTGGAATCTTCCGCTCTATCTCCTCTCCTGGAAGATCGCGCCCGCCATCGCGACCGGAAACACGGCGGTCGCCAAGCCATCGGAGCTTTCTCCGCTGTCGGCAGCGGCGCTGAGCGAGCTATGCCGGGAAGCCGGGCTCCCGCCCGGGGTGCTCAATATCGTGCACGGGCTCGGCGCCGCCGCCGGCGCGGCCCTGGTGCGTCACCCCACGGTGCGCACCATCTCGTTTACCGGGGGCACGGCGACGGGAGCCGAGCTCGCCCGCACCGCGGCGCCCCTGTTCAAGAAAATCACGCTGGAGCTGGGGGGGAAGAATCCCACGATCATTTTTGCGGATGCCGACCTGGAGCTGGCGATCGCGACGACGCTCCGCTCGTCGTTCAGCAACCAGGGCCAGATCTGTCTCTGCGGGTCGCGCCTGCTGGTGGAGCAGGGGATCTACCAGGCGTTCGTCGAGCGGTTCGTCGCCGGCGCAAAGGCGCTCGGGGTAGGGGATCCCATGGATCCCGAGACCCAGCAGGGAGCCGTGATCTCCGCGGCCCATCGCGACAAGATCCTGCGCTACATCGCGCTCGCCCGGGAGGAGGGAGGGACCATTCTCGCCGGTGGCGGCCCGCCGGACTCGCTGCCCCGGCGCTGTCGCGATGGGTACTTCGTGGCACCGACGGTGATCACCGGCCTGGGCCCGTCCTGCCAGACCAACCAGGACGAGATCTTCGGGCCCGTGGTCACGCTGCAGCCGTTCACGACGGAAGCCGAAGCGGTTCAACTGGCGAATGATTCGCGGTACGGATTGGCGGCCTCGATCTGGACCGGTAACCTGGGGCGGGCCCACCGGGTGGCGGAGCAGGTCGCCTGCGGGACCATCTGGGTGAATACCTGGCTGTTCCGGGATCTCCGGGTTCCATTCGGCGGAATGAAGCAGAGCGGGGTAGGACGGGAGGGCGGTGACGAGGCAATTCGATTCTTTACGGAACCGAAGAACGTGTGTATTGCGCTATAGGCGGTAGTGGGCGGTAGTGGGCGGTAGTAGACGTATGGAGGGCTAGATCGTGGCGATGACTTTCAGCTCGATTGCGATTGGGGTTGGGAGGCGGGTTACCTCGACTGTCGTTCTTGACGGCTGATTGGTGGCAAAATATTCACCATATAGCTTGTTGTAGAGGGGGAAATCGGTCTTCATGCTGGTCAGAAAAGTTGTAACATCAACGATCCGATCCCACCCGGAGCCCGCATCTTCCACGACCATTCGTATATTGTCGAATACCGCCCGGCACTGAATCTCGAAATCATAACTGGCGATGTTGCCATTGGCATCGAGCGTGACGCCAGGGATGTCCTTGAGCCCTCGCTTCCTCGGTCCAATTCCCGACACGAAGATCAGATTGCCCACCCGCTTGGCATGGGGAAACGGCCCGACGGGTTCGGGAGCACGAGCGCTGAATATGGATTGAGCGTCGGACATGCCATCCTTTGTTTACCGCCCACTACCGTCTACTACCGCCCATTACCGCCTTACATCTGATGGCGAATCGCCCACAGGTCGGGGAACACCGGCTTGAAGAGGGACTGCTTCAAGAACTCCACTCCCGCGGACCCGCCGGTTCCCCGTTTGGCCCCGATGGTCCGCTCGGCCAGCTTCACATGGCGATAGCGCCACTCCTGCAATCCCTCGTCGAAATCGGTCATCAGCTCCAGCAGGATCACCAGCTCCGGCTGCTTCTTGTAGGCCGCCAGTAATTCCGCCTGGAGCGGTTCGCTCGCCGTGGTCGGCTGGGTGACATCGCGGTCGAGCAGCTCCTGCGGGACCTTGAGACCCCGGAGCGCCAGAAACCGGTAAAAGGCGTCCTGCACCGTGGTCCCCCGATAGCGGTTCTCCAGGCGCTTCCGCTCCGCCGATCCCGGTTCCAGCATCTCCAGCGCCCGCTCCTTCTTGTTGCCCAGCTCGAACTCCAGCTCGCGGAACTGCACCGACTGAAAGCCTGATGCGGTGTCGAGCCGGTCGCGGAAGGAAGAGAAGGACAGGGGCGTCATGGTTTCCAGGATGTCCAGCTGCCCTACCAGCGTCTTCATCACCGTGCGCACCCGCTTGAGCGAGGTGATGGCGCCAAAGAGATCCCCAGCCACGAGATCCACCTTGATCTTCTCCAGCTCATGGAGCACCAGCTTGAACCAGAGCTCGTATACCTGGTGGATGACGATGAAGAGCATCTCGTCGTGCTCCGCCGGCTCGGAGCGCGGCTTCTGGAGGCCAAGGAGATGTTCCAGCTGGAGATAGTCGGGGTAGGTGAGTGTCATGGTCTACCTAATATAGGTATTTCACAACTGCCCAACGCAAAGGCGCGAAATCGCTGTACCGGCGCACAGCTGTGCGCCCCTTCGCGCCTTTGCGTTGTGCAGTTGGGCCGGCCGCACCGATTCTACCATATCAAAATGCCCAGCACAACAATCGTGGCCAGGAGAAGTCCTGCACACCACTTGAGAATCCTATCCTGCCTGGCCGCCCGATCAACTGCCTCGGCGTAGGGAATCGTGGTGAATGACACCATGGTGTACAGCGGAATAAACGACCGGGGAAAGAGGGCGTGCAGGGCCTTCTCGACCTTCTTCTTGAACCGGAACAGCGGCGAGGAGACCCGGTCTCGCATCTCGATAAAGTTTCCCAGCGCCAATTCACCTATCGCGTCGGCGCTCGGTTTCCGCGCGTCCTCGTACCGCTCAAAGGCCGCCAGATGGGTGCCTGGATTCTGTTTCAGGCATTGGGCCAGCGTCACGCAGTCTTCGAAGGCGGCGTTCGCCCCCTGCCCATAGAACGGAACGATCGCGTGAGCGGCGTCTCCCAGGAGAACCACCCGGTCCCGGACATGCCAGGGTGAGCAGCGCACCGTCACCAGCGATCCGGTCGGGTTGGCGAAGAAATCGTGTCCCAGGGTCGGCATCAGGGGAACGGCGTCGGGATACGTCTCCTGGAAAAAGCGGAGCACGTCGTCCGGGCCGCGCAGGTTGGCGAAGCTGTTGGCTCCCTCAAATGCCCAGAACAGGGTGCAGGTGAACGATCCATCCTGGTTGGGCAGCGCGATCATCATGAAGCCGCCGCGGGGCCAGATGTGCAGCGCATTCGGATCCATCTGAAAGCCGCCGCCCGGCCTGGGCGGGATGTACAGCTCCTTGTATCCGTGGGCCAGGTAGTTCTGGCTGTAGTTGAAGAGCTCCCGTTTCTGCATCTGGGAGCGAACGGCGGAAAATGCCCCATCCGCGCCGATGATGGTGGTGGTCTCGACCTGCTGAACCTTGCCATCGCTTGCGGTGAGCTCAAGGCGCCCGCTCTCCACGTCCAGATCGGTGCAACGCAGCCCGAAGTGCATCCGCACGCTCAGGCACTGGCCGGCGGCGTTCAGCAGTACCTGGTTGAGTCCCCCCCGGCTCACCGAGTTGATCGCCTGGTCTCCGCTGCCGTAGGGCTGGAAACTGAGACGACCCGATGGATCGTGAACCATCCGGCCCCGCATGGGGACGCCCATCGCGAGGATGTCGTCTTTGAGGCCGACTTGTTCCAGCGCGTGGAGCCCGCGCGCCGAGATGGCGAGGTTGATCGAACGGCCAGCCTCGGCGCCGGCGAGCCGGGGATCGGGGCGGCGTTCATAGACGTCGACGTCATGACCCTCGCGTCCCAGCATCAGGGCCATGAGGCTGCCCGCCAGCCCGGCACCAACCACGGTAAAACTACTGGAAGTGTCTGTCATTCTGAGCGCAGCGAAGAATCTTGCCAGCCTTGAGAAGATCCCTCGTTCCGCTCGGGATGACAAACTCTCATTGTGCTGCTCCCAACTGGTGCTTTAGTATCTCGGCGAATTGCCACACTTCATGAAACGTGTTGTACAGCGGGACCGGCGCCACTCGAATCACATCGGGATGGCGGTAATCGCACAGCACTCCCGCCGCGGTGATCCGGTCGAACACCGCCTGGCTTTCCTCGGCTATGCGTAGAGAAAGCTGGCAGCCGCGCTCCGAGGGATCCGGCGGAGTCAGGATCTCGACCTGTCCGCCGGGGAGCTGGCCCAGCAGATACTCGAGATAGCCGGTGAGCGCCACCGACTTGGCCCGGAGCCGGTCCATGCCCGCCTCGTCGAAGATGGCCAGCGATGTCCTGAGCGGGGTCATGGCGAGGATCGGGGGATTGCTGACCTGCCAGCCGTCCGCGCCCGACCGGGGAATGAACTGCTCGTTGAGATGCATCAGGAAGCGGGTGTCGGGATCGTTGCCCCACCATCCGGCGAGCCGGGGCAACGCGGAATCGGTTCCGTGCCGCTGGTGGACGAAACAGCCGGCGATCGCGCCGGGACCGGAGTTCAGGTACTTGTAGGAGCACCAGACCGCGAAATCCACGTCCCAATCGTGCAGCTCGAGCACCGCGTTGCCCGCGGCATGGGCGAGGTCATATCCGACCACGCAGCCCTGGCGCCGCGCCGCCCTGGCAATGGCCTCCAGGTCGAACAACTGTCCCGTATAGTAGTTGACCCCGGGCAGGAGGAGCACGGCAACCGATTTGCCGTACTGCTCGATCCATTGGAGAATGTCGCCGGTGCGGAGCAGGACCTCTCCGGGCCTCGGCGCTATCACCTTGAGCTGGCCCGCCGGATCCTGCCCCCGGTGGCGCAGGTGGGACTGCACGGCGTAGGTATCCGACGGAAACGCGTTCGCTTCCATCGCGATGGCGCTTCGCTCCG
>JBDTTZ010000305.1:0-2279 GCA_040008015.1 Gemmatimonadota bacterium | reverse complement strand
AACGAGTTTCAGGGGGCGAAGTCCATCACTGCCCAGACCACGTGCGAAGGTGATACGTAAAATCCGACGGCGACCTTATGATAGGCCGTGTTCGTCATGTTGATGTAGTGGCCGTGGGCCGAGTAGGGAGTTCCGGGCCCCTCGTCCCACATCAGCTGGAGACAACCGGTTGGAATCTGCGTGGTCGAGGACCAGCCCGGGCATTCGTTCTGGGCCGATTCCCCGCAGTGGCCGAAGGCGCTATGTGCCGTGCCGGAGTTGAAATCGGCCTCTGCCTGTCCGTCGAGACAATCTTCTCTACTCGACCAGGCGGCAAGCGGCGGAAGGGAGAGAGTGGCTCGGAACTGGTTGATCCTCTGGTAGGTCTGGAACCGAACGTCAGCAAAGGGATCGCCCGGATCGGTAACGCTGACGCCACTGCACCCGAGCGTCACAGCACCAAGAAGAATCAGGGCGACGTTGACCAGCACGATCCGATAAGGGCGCAGGGTGACCATGGCGGCAGACTCTGGCAAGTCTCGTTCCCCTGGCGCCACTCAGAGTTTGAGCCTCCGGGCCAACTCAAGTCGTTGTGGCGCGCCCCAGTCGCCCGCCGGCTCGGCGGCGGCCCGTGCAAAAGTCCATTGCCGTACGCGGTCAGGGTCCACCTCCAGCAGATCGGCAAACCGCTGGATGGTACCCATCGGATCGGCCCGCATCCGCGCCGGACAATTGAAGAGATGCTGAGTCGCGTCGTAGGCCGGGTCACCCACAAACGGTTTGGGATCGATGACCAGCCAGGGTTCCCGCTCCGCGCGCAGCACGTTGCCCGCGTGCAGGTCGGTCGCCAGCAGCCGGACGTCGCGGCCCGGCTGAATGAGCTCGGCAAAGGCGCCCAGCCCTGCCTGCACCAGCCCGGCATCCGTCCAGCGGGATTCATCCGCCCGGGTCTCCGCCATCCAGTACTCGACCATGGCCGAAAGCGGACGGAACCGGTGAGGAGAGAGAACCACTCGCCAGAGCCGGCGAAGCAGTGCCGCAATGATGATGTCCTGCTCTGCCTCAGGAATCTCCCGGAGCATTGTGCCCGGCACACAGCGCTCGATCAGCATCGCACCGGCCGCGTCATCCGCCTCGAACAACCGCACCGTGAGATTCCCGTCCCAGCAACGCAGACCCTGGACCTCGTGCTCGGCTTCCATGTGCGGCATGCCAAGCTTGAGCACCGCGCGTGACCCATCGTGACGGAGCACCGGCGCCACCCACGCGCAGGTCCCGTCATACACCGTGGCCTCGTCGAGCGTGAGGGCCCAGTGGTACAGGATTTCGGCGACCAGGCCAGGCAGCTGCTCGAGCCAGGCGATGCGGTCTGGTGCGTGTCGGCACGAAGCCATCAGCTGCTGCGGAATCGGGAGTCGCATGATGAATGGAAAGAAAAGCCCCTCTCCCAGAATGGGAGAGGGGTGGGGGTGAGGGAGTGGCCAGGGAGGGAATTGAACCCCCGACACCGTGATTTTCAGTCACGTGCTCTACCAACTGAGCTACCTGGCCCGAAGGGCAAACAATATAAGTGGCCCCACCCTCGTGTGCACCAGCTTCCCGGTCCCTCGTCCTCATAACTGGCGAACGGGTTTTCTGCCCCGGCTCGTCGGTTCCAAACGCACGGCTAGTAGGGTACGAATCACAAAGGTATAGTGGCGTAAAGCTAAACCCACGCACCCTTTACGTTGTTGTGCCTTTGTGGTTTGTCCCGACCTTCCTCACCGCCACACCACTCCGCCGATAGCAGATAGCGATAAACCGATAGCACGTGGCTGATGGCAGATCCGTCACGTCTTCCACCCAAAGTGGAACGCCCGAAGAGCCAGCACATATCATCTGCCCTCTGCCCTCTGCCATCAGCTATCTGCTATCTATATTCCCTCCCATGGCTCCCCCGCCCTTTCCCAATCTCACCGTCATCGATCACCCGCTGATCCTGCATAAGATGACCCTGCTCCGGGACCGGAAAACCGGCACCCGCGACTTCAAACAGCTGGTCTCCGAAATCGCCACCCTGATGGCGTACGAAGTCACCCGTGATCTTCCGACCGATGCCGTCGAAGTCGAAACTCCACTGGAGAAAACGACCGGCCGCCAGGTATCCGGTCGCAAGCTCGCGCTGGTCCCGATCCTCCGCGCCGGTCTCGGCATGGTGGATGGCATTGCCTCGCTGATTCCATCGGCCCGGGTGGGACACATCGGCCTCTATCGCGACGAAGAGACCCTCCGCCCCCACGATTACTACTTCAAGATTCCCG
>JBDTTZ010000304.1:0-6031 GCA_040008015.1 Gemmatimonadota bacterium | reverse complement strand
ACCACCGGAGCGACATGTACAGTCTGGCGAGCGTGCTGTACGAGATGCTGGCCGGGGAGACGCCGTACACTGGTGCAACGGCCCAGGCACTGATCGTAAAACGCATGATTGACCCGGTGCCTTCGATCCGCCGGATCCGCGAGTCGGTCTCCCAGCAGGTGGACACGACGATCAGCCGGGCCCTGGCCAAGGCTCCGGCCGACCGGTTTGCCAGCATGGTCGCGTTTGCCCAGGCGTTGGTGACGAATTCCGGAACCGTGGCGTCGCCGCTGACGGCGAAGACGGCTGACGGCATCGTCATCCTTCCTTTCGTCAACAGCAGCCCCGATCCGGAGAATGAGTATTTCAGTGACGGACTTACCGAGGAGCTCATCGCGGACCTGGCCCAGGTGCGGGCGCTCCGGGTGATCTCCCGTACCTCGTCCATGCAGCTCAAGGGGACGACCAAGGGTGTCCGCGCCATCGGCGTCGAGCTTGGAGTGCGGTACGTGCTCGAAGGGAGCGTTCGAAAGGCCGGCAACGCGCTCCGCATCACGGCCCAGCTGATCGACGCCATGAGCGATGCCCAGCTCTGGTCCGAGAAGTACAGCGGCACCATGGACGACGTCTTCGACGTGCAGGAGCGGGTCTCGCGGGCGATCGTCGAGGCCCTGAATGTCAAGCTCTCGCCCCAGGAGGAAGTCGGGCTGGCGGACCGCCCCATCGCAAACGTCCGGGCTTTCGAGCTGTATCTGCAGGCCCGCCAGGAGATCGGGCGGTACGGAGTCGAGCGGGGGATGGCGCTGCTCAATGCCGCCATCCAGATCGAAGGACTGACTCCTCCGTTGCAGAGCCTGGCGGCATGGGCCAAGGTCGTCAGCGTGCGATCCGGCATGTCCCGCAATCCCCGGCAGGAGCTCGGCGAGGCGGAGGCCACCGCGCAATCTCTGCTGATTCAGGCGCCGGACGCTCCCCAAGGGCACACGACGCTGGGATTGATCGGCTACGAGCGAGGGCAATTGGCCGATGCGGTGCGCCACTTTCGCGCGGCGCTGGAGCGTGCGCCGAACGATGCCGACGCGCTCCTGCACCTTGGCGTGGCCTACATCGGCGCGGGCCAGAACGAGGCCGCCGCGGACACGGCGCGTCGGTTCCTGGCCTGCGACCCGCTGTCTCCCGTGGCCTGGATGCTGGACGGCATCCCGGCCTGGTTCACCGGGTATCCCGCTGACGGCGTATCCAGCATGACAAAGGCCGTGGAGATGGATCCCGAGAGTATCATCGGGCGCTGGTCGCTGGCCTACAACATGGCGCTGGTCGGCCGGGTGGACGAAGCCATGACGCATGCCGAGGTGATGGCGGCAAACGCGCCGGAGATGCCGTACACCGTGCAGATCCTGGCCCTGGTTGAAGCACTCTCCGGGCATAAAGAGGGGGCACTGGAACGTCTGGCCAATGTCGTGGGGCTCGATGGTCACCACAAGTTTCACCTGGCCGAATCGTTCGCGATGGCCGGTGCCACCGACCGGGCGCTGGATCTGCTCGAGCAGGCAGTGAACCAGGGATTCCACCCCTATCCCTTCATCGCTGAGCATTGCCCGTTCCTGGTCCCGCTGCGTGGAACCCCACGGTTTGTCGCGATTGCGGCCCGGGCCGAGCGACTCACTGCGGAGTTCCGCGCATGAGTGACAGGACGCCTCGGTGATGGGGCTTTGCGCCGATCCTTCCTGCAACTTTCTTCAACGTCGGTTCGTCTAAGAAGCCATCTCCTTCCCGAGTGCCACCCGGCTTGCCGCACAATCCTGTGCCGATTCCTCCATCGCGTTCCGCCGGATCGTCAGCGAGTTCCAGTCCCGCCAGAAGAACGTCGCCATCTCGGTCGGGGTGATGCGCAATGGAGAGGTCGTCTGCGCGGAGGCCACGGGTCTGATCAATCGGGAAGCTGGCACCGCGCCGACCGTGAATACCCGGTTCGGAATTGCCAGCGCGACCAAGGCATTTACCGGCATGGCACTGCTCAAGTTGGTGGAACAGGGCAAGATCGATCTCGATGCCGAAATCCAGGCCTACGTGCCGGAGTTTCCCCGCAATCCTCAGGGCCCGGTGAGCTACCAGTACTCGAGCTACGGCTACAACCTGCCGGGCATGGCCATCCAGCGCGCGTCCGGCGTGCCCTACCAGAAATTTGTACAGGACAGTGTGCTGACCCCCCTGGGGCTCACCACTGTGGCGTTCGATCATCCCGGCATGGATGGGCGGGCCCGTCCGGTCCGGTATTCCTGGTATGATCTCCGGGATTTTCACGATCTGACGGATTCGGCGGTGCCGGTACCGGACTGGGACTATAGCCACAACATGGCCGCCGGAAACCTGGTGTCCTCGGTGACTGATCTGCTCAAGTTCGCGCGGGCAATGCGCTCGCCGGGCTTCCTGAGCCCGGCATCGTGGGCGCTGGTCTGGCAGCGGCCGAAGTTCGGCGCCGTGGTTCGTTCGGAACAATCCCGCCCGTCTCGGGATCGGCGGCTCGAATGCCGGGCTCCAGTCTGGCGTGACGGTGTGGAAGGATCAGGACCTGGTGGTTGCGGCACTGGCCAACTCGTGGGGCAGCGGCTCCCGGTCCGGCGAGTTCATGGGGGACGGCAGCGACGGGTTGCTGGGGCGCCTCGCGGCGGTCTGCGGAGTTACCCCCTGAGTTGGCGCCTCCGGCTCCTTGGATCTGGAGAACCTAAATTGGCCTCCCGGAGGGTTTTAGCGTAGATTCCCCTGCTGACCTCCCACAGGAATTTCCTTCATAAACGCTCCGGGTTCTAACCTCGCGACCGCCCTGGCCGACCGCTACCGCATCGAGCGGGAGTTGGGCGCGGGCGGCATGGCCACGGTCTATCTCGCCCAGGACCTCAAGCACGATCGCAGGGTAGCGGTGAAAGTGCTGCGCCCCGAGCTGGCTGCCGTGATCGGCGCCGAGCGGTTCCTGGCCGAGATCAAGACCACGGCGAATCTCCAGCATCCGCACATCCTGCCGCTCTTCGATTCCGGTGCGGCTGACAGCTTCCTCTTCTATGTCATGCCGTATGTCGAGGGGGAATCGCTTCGCGACCGGCTGAATCGCGAGAAGCAGCTCCCCATCGCGGACGCGGTCCGGATCGCCACCGAAGTCGCGTCGGCTCTCGACTACGCTCACCGCCACGGCGTCATCCACCGCGACATCAAGCCTGAAAACGTCATGCTCCATGACGGCCAGTCCCTGGTCGCGGATTTCGGGATCGCACTGGCGGCCAGCAAGGCCGGCGGCAGCCGGATGACCGAGACCGGCATGTCGCTCGGCACTCCGCACTACATGTCGCCTGAGCAGGCCATGGGCGAGCGGGAGATCACGGCCCGGAGCGACGTCTATGCGCTCGGAGCCATGACGTATGAGATGCTTGCGGGGGATCCCCCATTCACCGGGAGCACCGCCCAGGCCATCGTCGCCAAGGTGATGACCGACGATCCAGCCCCGCTGCGCCGGCATCGCAAGGCGGTTCCCGAGCATGTGGAGGCCGCGGTACTTACCGCGCTGGAGAAGTTGCCGGCCGATCGCTGGGGGAGTGCCCGGGAGTTCGCCGAGGCACTGGCGGGTGCTGTGTCGACCACATCACGGATCATACGCAACACGTCGGTCCCCGGCTGGCAGCGGCATGCGGGCACGATCATCGGGGCTCTCACTCTCGTCGCCATAACAGCGAGCGTTTTGGCGATCCACGGCCGGGGCCGCACCGGCGGGACCGAGGTGAACCGGCTCAACCTGGCGCTTCCCGACCAGGGGTTGACCGCGCCCGGTGGCACCCGGTTCGCATGGGCTCCCGACGGGCGGGCGTTTGTGTATGTCGGTCCCGGCCCCGGCGGCAGCCAGTTGTGGCTCCGCTCCCTTGATGCGCTGGAAGCCACCGCGATCCAGGGGACCGACGGTGCCTCGAGCCCGTTCTTCTCACCCGACGGAAGCCAGATCGGGTTCATCAGCCCCAATCCTTTCGACGTTCGGGTGGTGCCCCGCGCTGGCGGCAACGTGACCACCCTGGTGTCGGAGGAGCTCTCCGGTGGCGGCGCGTCCTGGGGAACCGACGGGTACATCTACTTCGACGGGCTCACCAATCTCTCACGAATCAGGGCCAACGGGTCCGGTCGCGAAGTCGTGGCTCCGCTCGATACGCTGCAACATGAGATTGGCATTGCCTGGCCCCAGGCACTGCCCGGTGGCCGCGGGGTCTTGTACCGGCTGCGACACACCGGGGACGAGATCGACGCGTACACTGTCATGGTAACCGACCTTCGCACCCACGCCCGAAAGCTGCTGGTGAAGGCGGTGTTTGCCCGGTACCTGCCGACCGGACACCTGCTCTATGTGACCGCCGATGGCTCGCTGATGGCGACGCGGTTCAACCTGGACCGCCTGGAAATGACCGGTACGCCGGCTCTGCTTCAGCGCGGGATCGGCATCGGGGGTTTTGGGGCGGTGGACCTCGGCGTCTCGTCCACCGGCTCGCTGCTTTACACCACCGGGCAGAGTTCCACGATTACCGAGCCGACCTGGGTGACTCGAGATGGCAAGAGTACTCCGGTGGACCCGACTTGGCGGGAGGGGATCATCGGCGCGGTCGCTATCTCACCGGATGGTTCCCGGCTGGCCACCCAGCTTCTCCCGTATTCCTCGGGCTCCGCCACCCTCACCCAGGACATCTGGGTGAAGCGGCTCGACGCCGGGCCGCTTTCCCGCCTGACCTTCGAGGGTAACGCCAACGAGGTGCCGAGTTGGTCGCACGATGGCCGTGAAATCCTCTTCGTGTCTGATCGAAGCGGCGCCCGAGCATTGTACCGCCAGCGCGCGGATGGCAGCGGGGCGGCGCAGCTGCTGGCGACCGATCCACGCGGGTTGCGCTCCGGATTCGAATCCCCGGACGGCCGCTGGCTGGTGCTACGGTCCATGGAGGGTACCGTCGGGCGCGGCGACATCCTGGGTCTCAGGATCGGGGTGGACACCGCTCCAGTGCCGCTCGTCGCCACTCCCTTCCGCGAACGGGACCCGGCGCTCTCTCCGGATGGCCGCTGGCTCGCCTATGCCTCGGACGAAACCGGCCAGTTCGAGGTTTATGTGCGACCCTTCCCGGACGTTCAGGCGGGGAAGTGGCAGGTTTCCACCGGGGGCGGAACCGGGCCACGCTGGGGTCACCGGGGAAACGAGTTGTTCTATCGGGATATGGCGCAGGACATGATCGCGGTCCATGTGGTTGGTCAGCCAGCCTTCAGCATTGTTGGCCGCCAGCGACTCTTCTCCGCCGCCAGCTATTTCTCGACTCTGGACCAGGTCCTGTACGATGTCGCCCCGGATGACCGGCGCTTCCTCATGCTGCATGTCGGATCCGAATCCGGCACGGGGAGCAATGCCGGGCGACTCATCCTGGTGCAGAACTTCCTGGCCGAGCTCAGGAAGGCGGTCCGGTGATGAGTGATTCATTCGGTCGCCTCACCCTGGCCCTCGCCGACCGCTACCGCATTGAGTGGGAGCTGGGGCAGGGCGGCATGGCCACGGTCTATCTCGCCCAGGATCTCAAGCACGACCGCAAGGTCGCGGTGAAGGTGCTCAGGCCCGAACTCGCGGCCATGATCGGCGCCGAGCGGTTCCTGGCCGAGATCAAGACCACCGCCAATCTGCAGCATCCCCATATTCTGCCACTCTTCGATTCCGGCCAGGCAATGGTTCCCCCGCTCCACGAAGGGGAGAGGGGGACAGGGGGTGAGGGCTTCCTCTACTATGTCATGCCCTACGTCGAAGGCGAGTCGCTACGCGACCGGCTCACCCGCGAAAAGCAGCTCCCGATCGCCGACGCCGTTCGGATCGCGACGGAAGTGTCCAGCGCGCTGGACTACGCCCACCGCCACGGCGTCATCCACCGCGACATCAAGCCGGAGAACATTCTGCTGCACGATGGCTCGGCGCTGGTGGCTGATTTCGGAATCGCTCTCGCCGCCAGCAAGGCGGGAGACTCGCGCATGACCGAAACCGGGATGTCGATCG
>JBDTTZ010000303.1:0-5393 GCA_040008015.1 Gemmatimonadota bacterium | reverse complement strand
GTGAGGGAAACACAAATCCCGGTCGGCGTATACGGCCGGACCGGGACTCGATTGCCTTTTCATTTTTTGTCACCCAGGCTGAAAGGCTTAACTCCTGGGGCCCCGAAGGGCTATGTCCTGCACATTTGTTGTGCCACAATCATAACCTCATGGTGGGCCTGTGGGCAAGTGGGACAGTGGGCATAATCTCCTGCCCCCCTGCCCACCGGCACACTTGCCCACCTAAAGCCATGTCTCGCCTAAACCTAGATCGACTGCTATATTCGCACTGATGGACCTTTCCCCGCCCCAATACCGCCTCGCTACCCTGCCGAGCGCCTTCGCGGCTGCCTGTCGGGACTCCCGGTCAGACGCCGAGTTGTTCGAGCGCTGTCGGGATGCCTTGGTTCGCCGCTTTCATAGCGACCTGATCTGGCTGGTGGTCAACTCCCAGGCGGGAGTGGTGACCAGTGTCGGTACCGCGGAAGGGCGGCAGAAGGCCGTCGAGGTCGCGCGGATCGGCAGCGGGGAGACCGAAGTGGTCGTCTGGGCCGAGCCCGAAGTCGCGGCCGAAATGCGCGGCGTTGCCATGCCGCTGGCGCTGGGATTGTCGATCGTGCTGGAATTGCGGGCCGTCCTCATGGAACGCCAGGCCGCGCTCGACGACGCCACTTTCCAACTCCGCGCCTTGCGCCAGGTCACCCGCCTCCTCTCCTCGGTCCATTCGACCGAAGAGACCGAGCAGCTGGTGATGGACTTCATCGCCGAAGTGTTCTTTGCCTGGTGGGCCTGCCTCTACCGCCTGGAAAACGGGCTCTACGTTCCCAAGACCTTCCGCGCCCTCAACGACGACAGCAAGCCGGAACCGCTCGACCAGGCCCGGCTGGACGCCGCCTTCCCCATCGGCAGCGGACCGGTCCGGACCGAAGAGGTAAGCCTGGCGTCGGTGGTGGATCCCCGCACCAAGGTGCTGATCTCGCTCGAGGCCGGCACCGAACGCATGGCGATCCTCTCGCTGGGCGCCCGGATCTCCGGCAAGAACTACGGCGTCGCCGAGTTCGAGCTGGCCGGCACCCTGTCCTTCGCCGCCGCCATCGCGCTCAAGAACGCCCACCTGGTCGAGCAGCTGCACAGTGCGGCGACCACCGATGGCCTGACCGGCCTCTACAACCGCCGCGCGGTCGAGCAGCGGCTGGATGCGGAGATCTCCCGCGCCAACCGCCACTCCCTGACCACGACGGTCGTCCTGATCGACCTGGATTACTTCAAGCAGGTCAACGACACGATGGGCCACGCCGCGGGAGACCGGCTCCTGGTGCTGATGGCCGAGATCCTGCGCCAGCAATGCCGCACGCTGGACGCGGTGGGCCGGCTGGGCGGCGACGAGTTCCTGGTGATTCTCCCGATGACCGCGCCGGACGAGGCGATGGTCTTCGTGTCCCGGGTCCTGCACGATATCAAAGGCCTGGAGAGCACCCACCCCGAATTCGGCCGCCAGTCGGTCAGCCTGGGCATCGCGGCGGCCCCCCGCCACGGCAATGCGGTTGGCAGTCTGCTCGCCGCGGCCGACGTCGCCCTGTACCGCGCCAAGAACAGCGGGCGCAACGCGGTCGAGATCGCGCGGGAACGGTAAGATGGGGGACCTGGACTTTGTCATCCTGGGCGACGCGATCTGGGTTGATTTCGTCAACACGGCGCGGGGAACCGGCCCGGTGCTCGACCGGCTGCGCAGCATGGAAGCCTGGAAGCGCTGGATCGACCTGGAGAAGCTTCCCGCCGATCAAGGCACCATGGAGCTGAGCGAGATTCTCGAGTTCCGCGACCGACTTTCGGCGCTGGCCCAGAGCCTGGCCCGGGAGCGGCAGGCGCCGTCCACGTCGATTCACGCCATCAATGGCGTGCTCGCCCATACCACCGGATACCACCAGCTGACCCGGGTCCGCGGCACCTGGCGCTCGGTGTTCACGCCGTCGCACCCGGTCACCCCGATCGACGCGATCGCCCGCTCCGCCGCCGCCACGCTGTCCGATCCCGCCGCGATCGTCGGGCAATGCTCCGGCGCCGCCTGTACTCTCTATTTCATCGACATCTCCGCGAACCATTCTCGGCGCTGGTGCAGCAGCACGACCTGCGGGAAACAGCATCGGGTCGAGCGGCGTCGCACGGTCCGATGACCACGCCCGATCCCTCCACCGCTACTCCCTCACCCCTTACCTACTACCAGCGCACCGACGCCATCCTCGGCCATCGGTTCCGGCTGGAGAAGATCGTGGCAGTGTCCCGCGAACGGGTGCTGTTCTGTGCCTGGGACCAGGTACTGAAACGGCGGGTCAGCCTGCGGGTCAACTTCTACGGCGACGAAGCGGTTCGCGCCTGGTTCCTGCGGGAGGCCGAGTCCCTGGCCCACCTGGACCATCCCGCGATTCGCCACGTGTACGATGCGGGCGTCCTGGCTGATCTCGCCTACCGCTGCGGCAACTGGATTGACGGGGAGAGCCTGCAGGAGGCGGTGCAGCGGGAGCCGCGGCCGCTGCCGACGGTGCATACCCTCGCGCGCGATGTGCTGAGCGCGCTGGAGCACGCCCACGCCCACGGGCTGATCGTGCGCCGGATCGTGCCGGCCTCGGTCCTCCTCAACGCCAGCGGACGGGGCACCGTCACCGACTTGCGGTTCTGCAACTGGACGCTCCCGGTGATCCCGGTGGGCGAAATGCCGACCGGCCTCGCCTACATGGCGCCCGAGGTCAGGAACGGCGAACCCGGCGAGCCGGCAAGCGATATCTACAACGCGGGAGCCATTCTCTATTTCGCAGTCACCGGGATGGAACCCCCGCTCGATAGCCTGAGCATCCGCTCTCCCATCGAACTGCGACCCAACACGCCCGGCGCGCTGGTCCGAATCATCATGCGGGCGCTGCTGCCGGATCCCGCCAAGCGCCACCTCACCGCCGCCGAAATGCTGGAGGATTTCGCCAGCGAGGCCGGAACCTTCGAGAACCTCGCCGTCGCCGTGGCACCCAGCACCGGTCCCGACGTGCTGGACAGCGGCCGCTGGGAGAAACGGCTTCGCCGCGCGCTGGGTGACGATTACGAGCTGCTGGGAATGATGGGATCGGGCGGCTTCGGCCGGGTGTACCGGGTCCGGGACCTCCACCTGGAGCGCGAAGTCGCGCTCAAGGTGCTGCATCCCCTGTTGACCGCGGATCCCTCGGTGGTGGAGCGATTTCGCCGCGAAGCCCAGCTCGCCGCGCGCATCAATCACCCCAACATCGTGAACATCTACGACATCGGCGGCCGCTCGGGGCTGATCTGGTACACGATGGAGCTGGTCCCCGGGCCCAGCCTGGACAAACTGGTGGCCGACCAGGGGCCGCTGCCGCTGGACCAGGTGCTGCGACTGCTCCGCGAGGCGCTCTCCGCGCTGGCCCAGGCGCACGGATTGGGGCTGGTGCATCGCGACATCAAGCCGGAGAACATGCTCACCGAGCCGGATGGCTCACTCTGCATCACCGACTTCGGGCTGGCCCTGGCGCTTCGGGGCCATGGCAAGTTCGGCGGCGCGACCAGCCAGAGCGGCACGCCCCAGTTCGCCAGCCCGGAGCAGCTGCTGGGCGAACGGGTGGACCAGCGCTCCGACATCTACAGCCTGGCCGCCGTCGCCTACTTCGCGCTCCTGGGTGAGCTGCCATTTCCCGGCGTCACCCCGGAGCAGGTGCTGGCCCGGCAGACGGTCAATCAGTATCCCGACCTCAAGAGCCGGCGGGAGGACGTCAGTGACGACCTGCAGGCCGTGCTGGAGCGGGCCCTGCAGAGCGTAGTGGACCAGCGCTACCCCTCGGCCATCGAATTCCTCCAGGCTCTTAACCGGGCCACCGGCAGAGGGTTACGCCGGAGAAGCGGGGAGTGGGCCAAGGCGGCCATCAAATGGCTCAAGCTTGAAGGAAAATAGTCCCCCCGGATCAACCGGTACTTGACGAAAGTCCGGTCGGATGCAGATTAGTGGCCGGCTTCACGGCCAATTCCACATTCCAGCGCGATCGTAGCGACCCCCTCCGGATCACTCACGGTTGCCATCGTATTCACAGCTCATGGGGCGAGAACGGCTCGCTTTCATGCACGTCGGGTAGGCCATCGGTCGGACCCCGACATTTCATCAACACGGAGTGGCACGGTATGGCACGCACGATTGGTACGGTGAAGTGGTTCAACGACGCCAAGGGCTTCGGTTTCATCACCCCGGAGAACGGCAGCAAGGATTGCTTCGTCCATCACACCGCGATCAAGATGGACGGCTTCCGCAGTCTCGCCGAGGGCGATCGGGTCGAGTTCGACATCGTCGAAGGCCAGAAGGGTCCGGCCGCGGAGAACGTCACCAAGGCGACGTAATCCGTCATGGTCACACGAACGGGCCGCTCACGAGAGCGGCCCGTTTCGTTTTATAGGGGCGGGTCTCAGACCCGCCCCTATTTGTGCCCCTATTTGTGCCGGTAAATCACCCTGCCACGGGTCAGGTCATAGGGTGACAGGACCACGCTGACCCGGTCTCCCTCCAGCACCCGGATCTTGTGTTTGCTCATCTTGCCGGCGGCGTAGGCCAGGATGGAATGCCCGTTTTCCAGCAGCACGCGGTAGTTGCGGTCGGGCAGGACCTCGGTCACCACCCCTTCCATCTCGATGCCTTCTTCTTTCGCCATCCGGTGACCTCCATAACATGTGAAGGCGCGTACAGCGTACGCGCGGACCTGCAATCTAGCCCGCCTTGCTCACGCCCGCATCTTTGGGGCGCACCGACCGCTCGGCGGCCTCGATGTGCTCCTCCAGCAGCCCCACCAACTCGACCATCGGCCCCGGCTCGAAAATCAGCTGCGCGCCCGCGGCGCCATAGATCTGGGGCAGCGGCACCGTCGCCCCCAGGGCCAGCGCCGAGCGATAGGCCTCGAGACTGGCTCGCTCGTCCTTCAGGCTGTTGCGCCACACCTGGAGGGCGCCCAGCTGGGCGATTCCGTACTCGATGTAGTAGAACGGATAGAGGAAGATGTGGAGCTGGCGATACCAGCGGGCCACCCGCTCCGGCTCCAGCCCCGACCAGTCGAGTCCCCGCTCGAACCGCGACCGGATATCAAGCCACGCCCGGTCCCGGGCCAGCGCGTCCCCGCCATCCCCGCTGGTATAGATCCAGGTCTGGAACGCATCCACCGACGCGATGTGGGTGAGACTCACCAGGATGTCCTCCAGGTGTTCCACCCGGGCGCGGGCCATCTCTTCGGTCGAAAAAAATCCGCCGTTGTCGCGTCCCAGGTAGCGCCCCGCCAGCAGCTCCATGGACATCGACGCCAGCTCGGCGGCCTCCATACCCGGATGCCGCTGCCAGATGAAGCGCAGGTGATGCGCGGCAAACGCGTGAAACGCGTGGC
>JBDTTZ010000302.1:0-2520 GCA_040008015.1 Gemmatimonadota bacterium | reverse complement strand
TGTCGGCCGGCGCGGTGGGCGAGAGCTACCGTGGCGGCCGCCTGGGCCAGCAGTCGTTCATCCTCGACGGCCTCGGTGTGAAAAACCAGCTGGATGCGTCCACCGGCCCCCTCGGCGTCCGGCTGCCGCCCGACATTCTCCAGGAGGCCAGCCTCACCACCAACGCTTTTTCCGCCCGGTACGGGCAGGCGCTGTCGGGTCTCATCAATGTCGTCACCAAGGACGGAGGCGAAGAGGTGCGCGGGCGGGCAGCGTTCGAAACCGATCGGCCGTTGGGGAACGGTTGGGACCACGGGCTCGACCGGGTGCTCCTGCAGGCGGACGGCCCGTTGATCGGCAAGATCGGATTCCTCGCCGCTTTTGACGCCACCGGGCGACTCGATGCCGACCCGGTGAACGCGCCGGGTTCCGGGATCCCGCGGGATCCCCGAGACCAGGAGCCCTGGCTGCTTCCGCACAACAGTGGCGAGACCTACGACTTTGCCGGCAAGCTCACCATTCCGCTGAATTCCCGGCAGACTCTCCGGTTGCTCGGGATTCGCTCGCTGGAACAGCGGCTGCTCTTCGACCCGGCCTACAAGTACGACAACAACTTCGCACCGGCCCAGCGGGTGAGCGGCACCTTGCTCTCGGCCCATCTGCAGAACACGTTGAGCCTGGGCAGTCGCGCCATGATCATCGACGCGCGCTTCGGCTACTTCGATCGTGATTTCACCCGGGGAACGCTGACCGAGGAAGCCGATCTCAAGTTCGGAGGTTTCACCGGGACGCGCTTCCATTTTGTGGGAGAGGACATCGCGCGGGCGAGAGACACCGCGACCGCCAATGCCATTATTCCCGGATTCATTCCCCCGGACCTGAGCCAGAACTCTCCCTGGGGGGTGCCGGCCTTCTTCCTCGGGTCGGGGTCGCGAGGCAGCGTGGCCTGGAACTATTTCCGCGAGCTGCGGGGCCAGGTGGACTTCACCTACGGAGCGGGCCAGAACCTCGATCTCTATTTCGGCGGCCAGTACGCGGCCCAGAAGGTCCAGACGTTTCAGCGGGTCCTGGGCTTTCTCCCGGCCGGAGACTCGGTCCCCGGCGCCACGACCTCCGACTTCACCCCCCATATCTGGTCGGTCTACACCGAGGCCCAGGCCCGGGTCACCGAGCTGGCGTTCACTGTCGGGCTTCGGGCCGAGCATTTTGACGGCGGGAGTAGCTTGAATACCACGCAGGTGGGGAACGGCCGGTTCGGGTCCCGGACCACGGTCAATCCGCGAATCGCCGTCTCGACCGTTCTCCGCGGCGCCACCCTGGTGGCGAGCTTTGGCAAATTCAGCCAGCCGCCGGACTTCCAATACCTGGTGGATGCCGCCTTCGACGACACTACCCGGACCGGCCGTTTCCGGCGGGGCAACCCCGACCTCGGCTTCGAGCGGGCGACTCAATTCGAGTTCAGCCTGCGGGTGCGGCCGGCCAGTCACAGCTCGCTCCGGATTGGCGTGTACGGCAAGCGGCTGGACGGAATGGTCGCCTCGGTACCACTCGGCGTGAACCCCGACTCGACGGTCTTCGCGCTGACCGACTACGGCAGCGTGCGCGGTCTCGAGATTACCGCGGAGCGGGAGATGGTGAGCGGGTTCGGCGGGCGGCTGATCTATACCCTGGCCAGTGCCACCGCGACTTCGACCAATGCCTTCCAGCTGCGCCAGTTCATCATCGACCCGGTCACCCACGACACCACGTTCCCGGCCCGGGTGGAGTTCCCCCTCGACTTCGACCGCCGGCATTCCCTGATCGCGATCCTCCAGGCCCAGGTGAAGGAGCGGGCCGGCCCCCGGATCGCCGGGGTGCAGCCGTTCGAGGGATTGGAGGCGGCGAGCATCATCCGCTACAGCTCCGGTCTTCCGTTCAGCCGGACCAATGCGGCGGGTGACACCATCATCGGCGCTCCCAACAGCGCCCGGCTGCCGTCCACCTACACGCTCGACTTCCTGATTCGGAAGCCGATTCGCGCCCTGGGCGTCGGCTCCGGCATTTACCTCGACGTGCGGAATGTCCTGAACCGGCGTAACATTACCGCGGTTCGTCGCGATACCGGGAAACCAGGGCTGGATAACGCGTCGATCCAGACGCTGGCCAGCAACGCCTACACTGCCCATCCGGAGCCGATCCCCTATGAATCGCCCCGATACCGATCCTATGCCGACCTGGACCACAACGGATACATTGAAGGCCAGGGCGAGCTGATGCCGCTTTACCTCGCCGCGGCCCGCGATTTCAGTCAACCTCTGTTCGTCTACGATTCGCCGCGGCTGGTGCGACTGGGCGTGGAGGTGCTCTTCTAATACATGAGGCCCGCATGTACGAGCGTCGGAACCAGAAACCGCTGCCGCCGCGCCGCTTCGTCAGGCGCCTCGCCTTCCACCTTGCCCTGTCGCAACTCCTGGTCGCCGTTTCGCTGGCTGGGGGCATGCTGGGGTACGAGAAGTTTGAGTCGCTGCCCTGGCGCGATGCGTTTGAAAATGCGGCGATGCT
>JBDTTZ010000301.1:0-2564 GCA_040008015.1 Gemmatimonadota bacterium | reverse complement strand
CCGGCACCTGGGACCGGGAAGCGATGCAGCAGTGGCTGAACCAGAGCATCGGGCATGCGGACCGCGCGCTGAAGGAGCGGCCGGGAGACGCCGAAGCGCTGGAGCTCTCGGGCACGGTTCGCTATTTCGTCTGGCTGCTCAACCTGGAGCCCGATCCTGCGGCCAGCGCGGCCCTGCTCAAGCGGGCCGATGCGGATCTCCGTGCCGCCGTGGCGGCGGATCCCGATCGAGCGGTCGCCTGGGCATCCCTCAGCCATATGCTGCTCAGCCAGTCGGAATCCGCCGAGGGCAAGCTGGCCGCCCTCAAGGCGTATGAGGCCGATCCCTATCTCACCCAGGCCAACCTGATCATCTGGAGAATCTTCAACGGCTCCTTCGACCTGGGCGACAAGGTGGAATCCCGGCACTGGTGCACGGAGGGCCTCCGCCGGTTTCCCGACGATGCCAAGTTCCAGGAGTGCCAGTTGATGGTCTACGGATTTGAAGCGACTCCGGCCGACATCCCGCGGGCCTGGGCGGCACAGCGTCGCATGCGGGAGCTGGCGCCGGCCACGCAGCAGAACGTGGTGGAACACAAGAGCCGGATGATGGTTGCGATGGCACTGGCGCGGGCCGGTCTCGATGACAGCGCGCGATCGGTGGCGGTATCGGCACGGGCCGGCGCCGACGTGGATCCCACGCGCGACGTGGCGCTGTGGGAAGCGATCGCGAGGACCTTCCTGAATGACAAGGACGAGGCGCTGCACCAGCTGGGACAGTACCTGGCGGCGAATCCCCAGCGGCGGGAGTTCATGGCCAAGGACGAAGGGTGGTACTTCGCCGGCCTGAAGGGCGATCCGAGGTTCAACACCATGATCGGAAAATCCCACTGATGCAACAGTTGTTACATCTCCGCATCATACCGTAGCGCCGGCGTAACTGGCGCGATCGGTGTCGCACCCGTAGGTTCATCCCTTCCTCTACTATTCGGACCCACCCGCACAAGGTTGGACCATGCGCTCTTCCTTTTTCGGCTTCGGCGTCCTTGCCGCGGCCACCGCGATGACGGCAGCCTGTGCGGATTCCCGGCAGCCGACCCCGACCGGCCCGCCGGCAATGGTCGTCAGCGATGCCGCGTGCCAGTTCAACACCGTGAACGACCTGACCCGCCGATATTTCGCGGCGAACGACCGGGCGACGGCGAAGACCCTGGTCACCCAGATGCAGCAGTTCTTCAATGGTGGCGATCTCGCCAAGGCGACGGACAAGGGATTTGACGTCCTGGCGCTGACTGAAGCGGTCACCACCGGACACCGGCAAATCGGCACGCCCCAGGACGGCTCCGACCTGGCCAACGCGCTGCTCGGGTGCATGAGCGTGGGACAGCCCCAGCTGCCGATTGATTTTTCGGGACCGCTGGGACCCGGCGGTTTCGCGGTGCGCGGAGGACCCACCGATCCCGCCTCTTCGGTCATCTCCAGCGACAATCTCTCCGGTGTCGGCGTGAAGGAATTCTCCTGGCCGGTCGTATTCGGTCAGCGGGTGCTGCTCTTCGGCACGCCCAACCCTGGAGCGATTTTCAACGAAGTGCTGGTGGGCAGCCCCTATGACTGGTCAACGGTCCCCGCGATGCCGTCGATCCATGTCGGCGCCGTCATCGGGTTCTGCATCACCAATCCCGGGCAATACCGGGTCGAGGAGAGCCACGTGGTTGGCCCGCACAATCTCCTCTTCCTGCGCGATGCCGGGTTCTTCCTGACCTGTCCTCCGCCGGCGCTCATCGTGCCGAACGCCAAGGGACCGGTGGGAGGCTCGGCGACCGGGTTCAGCGACTTTGGAGTGGTGGACGCCCAAGCGATCAACCTGTCTTTCGTGAGTCAGCCGTCGACAGTCCAGGCCGGACAGGTGATCACGCCGCCGGTGCGGGTGCTGGCGCAGGGGAACGGCGGGACGCCGCTCCCCGAAGTGAAGTTCATCCTGTCCCTGATCCGGGTTTCGGGCACCGGAAACCTCTCCGGCAGCCTGACCAACGTGACCGGCACGTCGGGGTTCGAGACCTTCACGGACTTGCGGGTGAGCCGGTCGGGGACCTACATCATCGTGGTGACAGCGTCGCTCAGCGGGTTCCCGTCGGTGCAGCTGCAGAGCAACCAGTTTACGGTGACAACATAGGGACGGTAGTGGGCGGTAGTAGGCGGTATGAAACATGAAAGGCTGTCATCCTGAGCGCAGCGAAGGATCTTGCTGACCCTGGCAAGATTCCTCGCTGCGCTCGGAATGACAGCCCTTTCTTACCTCCTATTACCGCCTTCTACCGTCTATTACCGCCTATTACCGTCTAGCTGATGTCACTGCTTTTCCGCCGCCGGCGAAGGAACCCGGCGCCGCTCATGCCGGCGATGCCCGTCGCGAGCAGGGTCATGGTAACCGGCTCGGGGGTCACGGTCGCCGCGATGCCGACCTGGCCACCGGGAGTGTTACCGGTCCAGTTATCGGAGACCTGGTGGGTTTCCGCATCGTAGGACAGGATGCTGATATCCGAGGTCCGCGGATCCCAGTGTCCGGTCACCTGGAAATTGAAAGTC
>JBDTTZ010000300.1:0-4344 GCA_040008015.1 Gemmatimonadota bacterium | reverse complement strand
TGGGCCAGTCGAAGGTGCTGGCGGCCTCGACGTGGATCGCCCAGGCCCTGGGAAACTGGTCCGGCCCGCAGCGCACCGCGTTGCCCTGGAACAGCAGCCGGATCCCCCGTTCCCCGCCGATCAGCGCGATGATCTTCCGGACCACTTCTTCGAATCCGGGGACGCTGCGTAACGCCTGCAGGGCGGCGCGATCCGCGGGATGCTCCCAGCTAACCGGGGCGATTTCGGGAAAGGCCCGGCGGGGGCGCGGGGCGAGAGACGTGCTCATGGATAAACTCGGGGAGAGAGGGTGGTGGCCTTACGGGGGGCCACCAGTAAGGTTTCAGATTGGCACATGGAGTAGGGGCGCACGTAGGGGCGCACAGCTGTGCGCCCCTACTACGAACCCCGCATCGCCTGGTCCAGGTCCGCCATCAGGTCCTCGGGATCCTCGATCCCGCAGCTCAGCCGGACCAGGCTGTCGGTCAGTCCCATTTTCTTCCGGAGCTCGATCGGCACCGATGCGTGGGTCATCGAAGCGGGATGACCGATCAGGCTCTCCACTCCGCCCAGCGATTCGGCCAGCCGGAAGACCCGGGTGCGCTCGATGACCTTCCTGGCCAGCTCGATGTCGCCCAGCTCGATCGAGATCATGCCGCCGAAGCCGGACATCTGGCGCCGTGCCAGCTCATACTGCGGGTGCGACGGGAGGCCGGGATAGTAGATCTTCTTCACCATGGGATGGTGCTGCAGCCATTCCGCGATGCAGCGGCCGTTGGCATCGTGCTGCCGCATCCGGAGCGCCAGCGTCTTGGTTCCCCGGAGCGCGAGCCAGCAGTCCATGGGGCCGGGCACCGCGCCCGAAGCGTTTTGCAGGAACCCGAGCTGCTCGGCGAGATCCTCCCGGCGAGTCACCACGATCCCGCCGACCATGTCGCTGTGGCCGTTCAGGTACTTGGTGGTGGAATGCAGGACGATATCAGCGCCCAGCTCCAGCGGTCGCTGGAAGTAGGGGGTCGCGAAGGTATTGTCCACGCCGAGGAGAATGCCCCGGGCCTGGCAGATGTCCCCGACCGCCTGAAGGTCGGTGAGGTTCATCATCGGGTTGGTCGGGGTTTCGCAGAAGACCAGGCGAGTTTGCGGTGTCAGGGCGCGGGCGACATTTTCTGGATCTTGCATGTCGACGAAGCTGAACTTGAGGCCGAAGCGGGCGAAGATTCGCTCCATCATGCGGTGGGTGCCGCCATAGAGGTTCTCGCCCGCGACGACGTGATCTCCCGCGGAGAGCAGCTTCAGGACCGCGTCTACCGCCGCGAGACCGGAGCTGAAAGCAAAACCGAACGCGGCACTTTCCAGGTTGGCGACATTTCGTTCCAGCGCTTCGCGGGTCGGGTTCTGGGTTCGAGCGTACTCGTAGCCCTTGTGCCGGCCCAGGCCATCCTGGACGTAAGTCGAGGTCTGGTAGATCGGGGTCATCACCGCGCCGGTGAGCGGGTCGGGATGCTGGCCAGCGTGAACGGCGCGGGTGGAGAATCCTCCCTCGGTGTCGTCGGATGTGATGCGAGTCACAGTCGTTCCAGGTTCGGGAGCGCGATCTTGCGTCGCCTACTCACCGAACTTTAATGTACGGACACAATTTGCGGCAAGGCGGCGTGCCAGTTTTTGCACGGCCCGCTGGCACCGCCCGACCCCTGTCTACCGTCGTGCCGGGAGGCTCCATCAGCGAAATCGCGCACTGCCTCGTCGTTGACGACGACGCGCAGGTTCGCTCGGCGCTGGCGCGCGTTGTGGAGAGCCAGGGCCTGGGCTGCCTCCAGGCGGCGTCGGCGGCCGAGGCGCTGACCCTGATGGAACGGATCGGCGCGGTTCCCCTCGTCATCAGTGACATTCGCATGTCGGAGATGGACGGCGTCGAGCTGCTGCGTGAGCTTCGCACCCGGTACCCCGATACCGCCGTCATCATGCTCACCGCCGTGGCCGACACCAAGACCGCCGTCACCTGCCTCCAGATGGGAGCGGCCGACTATCTCATCAAGCCGGTCGCGATTGACGAGGTCAAAGCCCGGGTCATCCAGGCTCTCGAGCGCCGCAATCTCCTGCTGCAGAACCGGTTCTATCAGAAAAACCTGGAGAGCCGGGTTCACCTCCAGGCCCAGCGCATCAAGGACATGTTCCTCGAGGGGGTGCAGGCCCTGGCCCACGCGCTCGACGCCAAGGATCCTTACACCCGCGGCCACTCCCGGCGAGTGAGCATGTACGCCGCCAAGGCGGCGGTGCGGCTGGGGTACGCTGGAGACACCCTGGAACACATCCGGCTGGGTGGCGAGCTGCACGACATCGGCAAGATTGACACGCCGGAATCCATCCTGAACAAGCCGGGTCCGCTGACACCCGAGGAATTCGAGCGGGTCACCCGGCATACCATCCTCGGAGAGAAGATCCTGGCGGCATTCGTCCGGGAGACTCCCGCCGTGCTGCGCATCGTCCGCTCGCACCATGAGCGGCTTGACGGCCGAGGCTTTCCCGACGGATTGAAAGGAGAGGAGATTCCTTTCGAAGCCCGTATCATCTCGGTGGCCGATGCCTTTGACGCGATGACGACCAGCCGAGCCTACCGCGCCACCCGGGCACCAGCCGACGCGATGCGAGAGCTCGAGCGCTGCGCCGGCACTCAGTTCGATCCCGCGATCGTTACCGCCTTCGTCGAGAGCTTTCCGGATCCCTCGAAGCTTCCGCTGGAATACTAGGATCGTCCGAAAGGACTGAGGACTGAGGACTAAGGACTTACCAGCCGTGAATCCTCGATCCCGCAGTCCTGAGTCCTTAGTCCTTAGTCCTTTGTCCAATTAGTTTTGGGATCATGTCAGACACACTGATGATCAGCGTCTCCGGAATGCGGGGCATCGTGGGGAAGGATCTCACCCCCGAGCTGGTGGCGCGTCATGCCGCGGCGCTTGGCGCGTGGGCCCGGGGCCGAGGCAAGCCGCGGGTGGTGCTGGGGCGGGATGCCCGGACCAGCGGGCCGATGTTTGCGCAGGCCGCGCGGGCCGGGCTCATGTCGGTGGGATGTGAAGTCATTGATGTCGGCATGGTGCCCACTCCGACCGTGCAGCTCGCGGTGGAGCATCACCACGCCGGCGCCGGTCTCATCCTTACCGCGAGTCACAATCCGATCGAATGGAACGCGCTCAAGTTCGTGGGACCCGATGGAATCTTCCTGGACGGCGAATCCGGTGTTGAGGTGCGCGCGCTGGCCGCCGACGGACCGCCGCGGGTGGGGTGGGATGGCGTCGGGAGCATCCGGGAAGACCACGAGGCCATTGACCGGCACCTGGAGTTGGTGCTCGGTCTCCCCGAGATCGATGTCCCGGCCATCCAGGCCCGGAACTTCCACGTCGCTCTGGACTGCGTGCGTGGCGCTGGCGGAACCACGATTCCCCGGCTGCTGGAACGGCTCAACTGCCGGGTGAGCGGGATCAACCTGGAAACCGACGGCCGTTTTCCCCGGGCCCCGGAGCCCATCCCCGAGAACCTTGGGGAGCTGAGCCGGCTGGTGCGCGAGAGCGGCGCGGTGATCGGATTCGCGGTGGACCCCGACGTTGACCGGCTGGCGCTGGTGGACGAAAACGGTGAGCCGATCGGCGAGGATTATACCCTCGCTTTCGCGGTGCGCGCGGTGCTACAGGGCGCAGAGTCAAAAGCGCACGGCGACACGGGTACCGTGGTGGCGAACCTTTCCACCAGCCTGGTGGTTGAGGATGTAACCCGCGAGCTGGGCGGACGCTTCGTCCGGGCCCCCGTCGGAGAGGCGAATGTTGCGCGGATTATTGTGGATTCTCGAGCCGTCATCGGGGGTGAGGGGAACGGGGGAGTCATCCTTCCCCACCTCCACGTCGGACGCGATGCGCCGGTAGGGGTGGCTCTGATCTTGCATCTTCTGGCACGGTCTGGCCGCTCAGTTTCAGCGCTTGTGGCTGCGCAGCCGCGCTATAAGATCGTGAAGGGCAAAGGTCCCCGGGGGAAGGACTTAGCACCCGTGTACCTGGCGTTGCGGCGCCGCTTCCCCGAAGCCTCGGCCGATGAACGCGACGGGCTCCGGCTGGCGTGGCCCGATCGCTGGGTCCACTTGAGACCTTCCGGCACCGAGCCTGTTGTGCGGTTCATCGCCGAGGCGCCGACCCGGGACGCGGCCGATCAGCTGATTGCGACCTGCCAGGAACTTTTAACCTAGGACCCGATCCATGTGTGGGATTGTCGGCTATGTTGGACCCCGCCAGGCCGCGGGTCTCCTGTTGGATGGGCTCCGCCGGATGGAGTATCGAGGCTACGACTCCGCCGGTCTCGCGATAGTCAATGGTGACCTCA
>JBDTTZ010000299.1:0-5065 GCA_040008015.1 Gemmatimonadota bacterium | reverse complement strand
AGGGCTACGAGCCGGAGCTGAGGGGCCGGATGGAAGAGGCCCGCCAGGCGATGGTCCCGATCCCGTGGGTCGAGGAGCTGCTGCTCCAATCGGTGCTGATGGCGGGGTACCCCCGCACCCTGATTGCCTTTTCGCTGTGGCGAAAGATTTCCCGGGTGCCGGCGCCGGTCATCGATCCCGCTGCCGAATACGCCAACGTCGCGGAGTGGGTCCGGCGCGGAGAAGAGACCTGCCAGCTGATCTACGGGGACAACTACCGGCGGCTCCGGGAGAACGTGCGGGATCTGCACCCCGCGCTCGACCAGTGGATGATCACCGAAGGCTATGGGCGCACGTTGTCCCGCCCGGGTCTCGACCTGCAGCGCCGGGAGCTGTGCACCGTGGCGCAGACCGCAGTGCTGGAAGCGCCCCGCCAGCTGCACTCCCATCTTCGGGGCGCGCTGAATGCCGGCGCCACGTTCCGCCAGGTCGAAGCAGTGCTCTCCGTGGTGAATCCGCTGCTCTCGTTCGAGCAGTGGAAGTCGGTCAAGGATCTGTGGCGGGGCGTCAAGGAAAACTGGATGCCGTCAGGGGCGGAAGCGGAGTTCTGAATCAAAGGAGTGTGCTCGTTGCTGGTTGATCGCGCGGTAGTACGTGTGGTGGCAGGGACCGGTGGCAGCGGCACCGCCTCGTTCGCCCGTTTCAAGTACCAGCCCAAGGGCGGCCCCGATGGCGGGGACGGCGGGCATGGCGGCAGCGTGTATGTGCAGGGGAACGTCAACCTCGGCACCTTGCTGGACTATCGCTATCGCAATATCTGGAAAGCCGATCGCGGCGAGCACGGCAAGGGCAAGACCATGACCGGCGCGTCAGCGGAGGACATCTATCTGCCGGTCCCTCCGGGCACCGTGATTCGCGATGTCCAAAGCGGGGACGTCCTCGGCGAAATTCTGAAAGAGGGTGACTCGCTGCTGGTTGCCAGGGGCGGGCGCGGGGGGCGGGGCAATGCGCGGTTTGCCACCTCGACCCACCAGGCGCCGAGGGAATGGGAACCGGGCGAAGAGGGGCAGGACCGGCAGATCGAGCTGGTGCTGAAGCTCATCGCCGACGTCGGACTGGTCGGTGAGCCGAATGCCGGCAAGAGCACCCTGCTGTCGGTTGTCTCAGCCGCGCGTCCCCGGATCGCCGACTACCCGTTCACCACCCTGGAACCCAACCTCGGCGTGGTCGGGCTGTCCGGGACCCGGTCGTTTGTGATGGCGGATATTCCCGGCATCATCGAAGGCGCTCACCAGGGCAAGGGACTGGGCATCCAGTTCCTGCAACACGTGGAGCGTACCCGGGTGCTGGCGTTCCTGGTGCCGCTGGACAGCGAAGACATTCAACAGGAATACGACAGGCTGCGCCACGAGGTGAAGAGCTTCAGCGAAGAACTGTATGGCAAGCCGCATGTCGTGGTGCTGACCAAGCGGGACCTGGTTGCCCCGGGCGATCCGGTGCCCGAGGTCAATTCGCCCGAGGCGGCGGCGGTCCACGTGATCTCGAGCTCGTCGGGCGCCGGGATCGAAAAGTTGAAGGAGTTCCTCTGGAAGTTCGTGGAGGCCGCGAAGGCCGAGGAAGCCCAGGCGCTGAGATCTGATTTCTGAACGACAACCCTTAGTCCTTAGTCCTTAGCACTTCTTCACTGGAGTTTGTTCGTGGCTGTAGATGCTCGTGCGGCCTATGTCGCGCTGGCACTGACGCCGGGGATCGGCGCGGTGCGATTGGCTCGACTGCTTCAAGTCTTCGACACTCCAGACGGCGCCCTCTCGGCGCCGTTCGCGTTTTTATGCACCATTCCCGGGATCTCCCGTGCCGCGGCGACGGCGGTGTGCTCCACGTCGATCGAAGCGGGTCAGCGGGCGCTGCATCAGCTGGAAAAGCTCGGCGGGGTTTGCCTCCTGCCCGAGGATCCCGGCTTCCCTCCGCTGCTCAAAGAGATCCCCGACCCTCCGACCCTGCTCTTCGCGCTGGGCGACCTGGCCGTTCTCCAGCGTCCCGCGGTCGCCATCGTGGGCAGCCGCGAGCATTCGGACTACGGGGCTCTGGTGGCGCGAGCCATCGCCCAGGTGGCCGCCCGCGCCAACCTGGTGGTGGTGAGCGGCATGGCGCGCGGCCTGGACGCGGTGGCGCATAGTGCCGCGCTGGAATGCGAGGGCGCCACGGCCGGCGTGTTGGGTAACGGCCTTGGGGTGGTCTATCCGGCCGCGAATCGGTTGCTCTACGAGCGGGTGGCCGAGAAGGGACTGTTGCTCACCGAGTTTCCCCCGGGGGAGCGGCCGCAGGTCGGCAGCTTCCCGCGCCGCAACCGGCTGATCAGCGGCCTGGCCCGGGTCACCGTCGTGGTGGAAGCCGCGGCAGGGTCGGGTACCCTCATTACCGTCGAAGCCGCGCTGGCCCAGGGCCGGGAGGTAATGGCGGTGCCGGGTGCGATTACCAGCCCGGTGTCGGTGGGAACCAATCGGCTGATCCGCGACGGTGCCGCGCCATTTCTCGAGCCGGACGATCTGCTGCGTCATTTTCCCGAGTGTCCCGCCGGAACGGCGCCGGTCGAAGAACAAACCAGCCTGCCGTTGCCACCGACGTTATCCGACGCCGAGTCCGCCGTGGCTGCCCTCATCGGAACGGAGCCGGTACATCTCGACCTGTTGGCGTCCCGCGCCGAACGTCCCATTGCGGCCATGCTGGCGGTGTTGAGTGGATTGGAGATCCAGGGGGTAGTGGAGCAATTGCCGGGGTGGTGGTTTCGGAGGGTGGGGCGGACCAATCGGTAGCGGCGAGTCGCGTCACCCCCCCTGTGGGCGCGAGCTCGTAGAGAGGGATGCGAAGGACGATTGGCGCCCCTTGGGGCGCGACAACGTTAGAGAAGCCTCGCAAAACATGGAAAAGCGCCCCACAGGGGCGCGACAAGCGATTCGAGGAATTGGAGGAATGGATGCCATCGTCGCCTGATCCGCGATCCGGGCCATTGAAGCGAGATACATACACGTGCCTTCATTTTCACATTGTGTTCGCAACGCACTGTCGCAGGCCGGTGATCGACAAACGTTGGCGGCCAGGCCTTCACGCATACATTGCCGGGATTCTGCGGAAGCAAGGAGGTGTTCCCTTGATCGTTGGAGGAGTCTCCGATCATATCCACATTCTTACTGGTTTACGTCCGACCCATTGTCTCTCCGACATTATGCGTGAGGTAAAGCACGAATCGTCTCGTTGGTCACGCGAGAATCATTGTCGTGATTTCTCCTGGCAGAAGGGGTACTCCGCTTTTACTGTGAGTCCTCTGACGTGTGAGAAGGTTCGCCAGTACATCGCGAGACAAGAGGAGCATCACAATGAACCCAGGGAGGTCGAGACACCACCTCACGCTCCATTGTCGCGCCCCTGCGGGGCGCCATCCGAAACTCCAACATCGCCTGTCTAACATTGTTGCGCGCCTGCGGCGCGCGCCCTCGGCCTGTTCCGATCGGAGTAGCTCGCGCCCCCTAAAGGGGCGCAACGCTCCCCGAGCGTCCGGATCTACGCGCTTCCCCACCTTTAGGGGGCGGATGTCCTTCGCGATTCGTGCTTCTGCGAACTCCGCGCACCTGCGCGGCGCCATCCGAAATTCCGTCATCGCCGGTCTAACATTGTTCCGCACCTGCGGCGCGCGCTCTGGGATGCTTCGATCGTTGGCAGCTCGCGCCCCGTGAAGGGGCGCCAAACGCTCCCGAGTATCCGGATCTACGTGCTTCCGCCCCTAAGGGGGCGGGTTTCCTTAGATTTCACCACCCATGCACCTCTACCTCCACGTCCCCTTCTGTGCCCGGCGCTGCTCCTACTGCGACTTCGCGATTGCGGTGCGGCGGGAAGTTCCCTCCCGGGACTACGCGGACCTGGTCCTCCGCGAATGGGAACGCCGGCAGGATCATCCCGCCTGGAACGAGACGTCCGAAATCGAAACCGTCTACCTGGGCGGCGGCACGCCTTCCTTGCTCGATCCCGGTCAGCTGGAACGCATCCTGGATGGGATTCACTCTGCCCGGCCCGGGAGCGCCGACCTGGAATTGACGCTGGAAGCCAATCCCGAAAACGTGACCTCCGCGCTGGCTGCTCGCTGGGTCGCCCTGGGAGTGAACCGGGTTTCGCTCGGCGGCCAGTCCTTTGATCCCGCAGTGTTGCGGTGGATGCACCGCACCCACGATGCTGACGCGGTACCCCGGGCGGTGTCTCTGCTCCGAGACGCGGGGCTGGCAAATATCTCGCTCGACCTGATCTTCGCCCTGCCCGAAGTCCTGGAGCGCGACTGGGCCCGGGACCTCGACCGCGCGCTCGCGCTCAAACCCACCCATCTCTCACTCTATGGTCTCACCGTCGAATCGCACACACCGCTGGCGCGCTGGGTGGTGCGAGGGGAAGCCGCGGCGCCACCGGACGAGACCTGGATTCGGGAGTTCCTGCTCGCCCACAGGACGCTGGAGTCCGCCGGCTTCGAGCACTACGAGGTATCCAACTACGGTCGCGCCGGCTTCCGCTCGCGGCACAACAGCGCCTACTGGCGGCGCCGGCCCTACATTGGGCTCGGCCCATCAGCCCACAGCGGATTCGGGTCCCACCGGCAGTGGAACGTTCGGGAATACACGGCGTGGGCTCGGTCAGTCCAGGAAGGTGGCGACACCGTGGCTGGAGAGGAGACGCTGAATGATGACGCGGTCGCGCTGGAGACCCTGTACCTGGGGTTGAGGACCCGGGATGGAGTGCCAGCGACTGTGATCCCGGGGAATTCAGCCCAGCAATGGGTATCGGAAGGCTGGGCGACCCTTCAGGGTGAGCGGGTAGCGCTCACCGCCGAGGGTTGGCTCCGCCTGGATGCGCTGGTGCGATCGGTATCCAGGGACGTGCTGTCCTAGCTTGGCGCGAGGCCCGTTGTCAGTCGGGCAGGGACGCCCGTCCTGCCCACCGCATACCGTCTTACCGTCCTACCGTCCTACCGTCTAGATTCAAGGCATGTCGCCAGAGCCACTTACGGAACGTCAGCTTCGCATCCTGGAAGCCGTCGTTCAGACCT
>JBDTTZ010000298.1:0-3356 GCA_040008015.1 Gemmatimonadota bacterium | reverse complement strand
CAGGAGAAATGGCAGGAGGGATACTGCGCCTCGCTCTCAGGCGTCGCCTCGGCCCAGTCCGTCGAATCCAGGCAGATCGCAGCCTGGGTGATCTGGTCCGGGATCAGGGTTCCCCAGCCGCATTGGTGGAAGAAGCCCGACATTGCTTCGCCCAGGAACTGCACGTCCAGGTCCGAGGGGCGCTCCACGAAGTAGGTCGCTGCGACCCACTCGCTGAAGGCGCCGAATACCCCTTCGCCGCTGGCGAAGCCGGCTTCCTGGAGGTAAGTCGCGCTCTGTACCCCGGTCCCTCGCTCGAGACTGACACGAAGCTGGTGCAGGGCGGTATGACTGAGGACGAGACAGCGATGGGGAATGAGGAGCGCCGCGGCGTTCATCGTTGATCGGGGAAAGGGTATGCCAAGCTACTGGGTTCGCTCCACTCGACGCAAGAGTTCGACCTCATCGATCACCTGGACGCCCAGCTCCTTCGCCTTCTCCAGCTTGCTCCCGGCGTCCTCCCCGGCGAGCAGCGCATCGGTCTTTTTGCTGACGCTGCCCGCCACCCGACCTCCGGCCTGTTCGATGAGCCGGGTCGCCTCGCTCCGGGACAACGTCGGCAAGGTGCCGGTAATGACGTACGTCTTCCCGGACAGCGGCCCCTCGCTGTCGGTCGTGTTGGGCTCGGTCATGGTGAGGCCCAGGGACGCCAGGTCACCGACTAGTGTCCGGTTGTCGGGATTGTGGAAGAAACTCACTACCGCTTCGACGATCACTTCACCCATGCCGGGCACGGCGCTGATGGTTGCGCCGTCGGCGGCCCCGAGCCGATCCATGCTCCCGAAGCGGCGGGCCAGCAGCGCGGCTACTGTCTTTCCCACGTGCCTGACGCCCAGCCCGAAGAGCAGGATGGAGAGCGGTTGCGCCTTGCTGGTCTCGATGGCCTGTACCAGCTGGGTCGCGGACTGTTTGGCGAATCGCTCCAGCTTCACCAGTTGCTCCACTTCCAGCCGGTAGAGATCCGCCACCGTCCGGATCAACCCCGTGTCGAGCAGCTGGCGGACCCTCTCATAGCCCAGTCCCCTGATGTCCATCGCGTCCCGCGAGGCAAAATGGACCAGCCCTTCGAGAATCCGCCCCGGGCAGGTGGCGTTGGGGCAGTATCGCATCGCTTCGTCGGGCAGCTTCTCCACCGGGGTTCCACAGGCGGGGCACTGGTCGGGCATCTTGAAGGGTCTGGGACCGCGCTCGCGATCCCGGATCGATCCGATCACCTGGGGGATCACCTCGCCGGCCCGAATAATCTCGATCCAGTCACCCTCCCGGATGTCCTTCTGGGCGATCAGGTCCTCGTTGTGCAGCGTCGCGTTGCTGACGGTGACCCCGCCGATCTCCACCGGCTCCAGCAGGGCCCAGGGATTGAGCGCGCCGGTACGACCGACGTTGACCCGGATCTCTTTCACCCGGGTGATCGCGACTTCGGGCGCGAACTTGCGCGCGATGGCCCAGCGCGGCTCCCGCCCGCCCACGATGCCGAGGTCGTCGTGCAGGGTGAGCTTGTCCACCTTGACCACGATCCCGTCCGCCATGAACGGCAGGGTGGGCAACAGTTGTTCGTACTCGGCAATCCGGCGAACCACGCCGGCGAGGTCGGTGAGCCGGGCCCGGTGCGGCTCAACCTGGAATCCCCAGCTCTCCAGCAGGTCGAGGACTTCCCAGTGGTTGCCAATGCCGAGCTCTCCCTTGAGGGTCTCGACGTGGAAGGCAAACATCCGGAGCCGCCGTTTCCTGGTGATGGAAGGGTCCAGGACTCGCAAGCTCCCGGCCACGGCATTTCTCGGGTTGGCGTACCGCGGTTCACCCTCCCGCTCCCGGGTCTGGTTCATCCGGGCGAACGCCGCGAGGGTGAAGTACACCTCGCCCCGGATCTCCATCAGCCCGGGATGTTTCTCACCTTTGAGCACCAGGGGAACATCCGCCATGGTCTTGAGGTTTGCCGTGACATCCTCGCCCACCACTCCATTGCCGCGGGTGGCGCCCTGTACCAGCCGTCCCCGTTCATAGGTCAGGCTCACCGCGGCGCCGTCGATCTTCACCTCGGTGGTGTAGCCGGCCTTTTTCACGTCGGGATTGAGCCGCGCGTTACGCTCCTCCCAGGCTTCCAGCTCGGAGGTGTCGAACGCGTTGGCGAGGGAAAACATCGGTGCGCGGTGGGAGAGCTTCGCCAGGGCGCCGGCCGGCGCCGCGCCGACCCGGTGGGTGGGACTGTCCGGGGTTACCAGGTTGGGATGTTGCCGTTCCAGCTCCTGCAGCTCGCGAAACAGCAGGTCGTACTCGGCGTCCGTGATTTCCGGAGCGTCATGGACGTAGTATGCCAGGTTGGCGCGGTCGAGTTGCTGCCGAAGCTGTGCTGCTCGATCGGATGGCTTCATGTCATTGCATGCAGAAAGATGACAAACAAATTCACCACGGAGTCACGGAGATCACGAAGGCTGCACGGAGAAAAATAACTGTTCTTTCTCCGTGAAATCTCCGTGTACTTCGTGGCTCCGTGGTGAATTGGTTTCTGCGTTCTTGGCCTGCTCAGCGGCCGGCGGCTTCCTGGCTGATGACCGTCATCGCCACCCCGACCATCCGGTCCAGCTCCTCGGCGCTCGCCTTGGCCAGCACGCCCTCGCCCCAGGGGCCGTCCTTCTCGGCGAACTCGTCGAGCAGCCGGCGCATGAAGCCGATCAGCGCCGCCTGTTCCCGCTCCCGCGCCCGGTTGGTGGGATTCTCGCCCCGCCGTTCCTGCAGCCGCTCGAAGCGGTGCGCGTTCCGCAGTGCCTTGGCGGTGAGGTTGGCCACCACCTGGCAGAACCGGACATCGGAATCGGAAAACGTGGGACCGTCGCGGAAGGTGCGGAGGAAGATCGCGCCGATGGGCACGCCCCGCCACGTGATCGGCACGACGGTAATGGATTTCACCTTGCGATTGGCCAGGGCGCCGCGAATGTGCTGGAGGCTGGTGTCGCTCGCCGCATCGGGGATGAAAACGGTCTGGCCCGATTGCAGGGCCTTGCGGAGCTCGGGATAGCGATCGAGGTCCACGACGTAATTGCGGATGCTGGGGTCTTCGTAGCTTGCCACCAGCCGGACGGTGCGGCCCCCGCGCTCCGACAGGAAAATGGAGCAGCGGTCCAGCCCGAAGGCTTCACCCAGTTTCCGCGCAATCGACTGCACGATATCGGTGAAGTGCAGTGAAGCGGCGATCTCCTGGAGGATTTCGATGATCGCCAGCAAGTGCCGGCGTTCATGCTCCAGGGCCGCTATACGGGCGTTAAGGCGCTCGATCTCGTCCTGCGAGGATGGCGAGGTGACGGAGGTCATAGGCCTGT
>JBDTTZ010000297.1:0-2634 GCA_040008015.1 Gemmatimonadota bacterium | reverse complement strand
CCCTGGCTCAGGATCGCGACCCGGTCGGTCAGCCGCTCCAGCTCGTCCAGGTTGTGGGAGGCGATCAGGATCGTGCGGGAAGGGCGCCGGAGCGCGGTGACGATTTCGCGAAACTTCCCGGTCCAGACCGGATCGAGGCCGTGAGTCGGCTCGTCGAAGATCACCAGGTCGGAGTCACCCAGCAGCGCCTGGGCAATCCCCAGGCGCTGAAGGTTCCCCTTGGAGAGCTGACGAACCTGCTTGCCGCGGTGCTCCTCCAGGCCGAGCGATTCGATTGCGAAGCGGACACGCTCGCGGGCGACCGGCTTGGGGATGCTGGAGAGCGCGGCATAGCGAAGGAGGGCCGACTCGAGCTTCCAGCGGGGCGGAATGGAAACCAGCTCAGTCAGGTAGGCGACGCCGGTTCGCTCGATGTACTGCCGGGGCGTCTGGCCGTCCAGCCTGGCACGACCCGCCGTGGGGTGGAGGTACCCCAGCAGAATCGAAAGCATGGTGGATTTGCCCGCCCCGTTGGGCCCGGCGATGCCAAACACTTCGCCCCGCGGGATGCTCAGCGTCAACCCGGCGAGTGCCTCCACTCGCCGGTTACGGAACATCGATATGTAGGTCTTGGAAACGTTCTCGAGTTCGATCACTGGAGAATACGCAGCACGCCGGCCTGAGCGCTGGCACGAAAGAAGGTTTCGGAGTCGGTCACCGGGATGATGATGCCGGTTTCGGCCCGACCCCGTTCCGCCAGCGAAAGCATGAACTCCGCCAGGCTGGCCTCGGCCCACTCGTCGTCGGCCGCTTTCATCTGGAAGAGAATCTCGTCCCAGCTGCCCTTGAAGGTGCGGCCCGAGAGCGTGGTAACCTGGTGCCCGTCGCCGATGCTCGGCTTCTTCTGCATGGTGTGCAGCTCGGCGACCAGGGTGCCGAACAGCTCCAGCTGGTGCGGGTCCCGCACGCTGCCGTCGGGTTGCTGCGCTTCCACCTCGGCCAGCAGCAGGTCCACCGAGTCCGGCTCGCCCGCCACCTCCAGCAGCCGGGCCAGCCAGGGCCCCAGTTCGGGATCGTCATCGGGCAGCCGGTACAGGCTCTTCTTCAGCTCGATGTAGCGCCAGAGCCCCAGCTCGTCGAAGTGATCGTCGGGGACGGTGCGCTCCAGCTGGTACAGCGCCGCCTCCGATTCGCCGCGGTCGTAAAGCATGTTGGCCAGGTAGATCCGCGATTCCGAATGATCGGGATCCAGCTCCAGCGCGCGGCGCAACCAGTAGAGCGCGGTGCCGTCATGGCCCAGCCGGTGGGCCGCGTAGCCGGTGCAGGCCGCGGCCTCGGGCGATTCGGGTTGCGCGTTCACCGCCAGCTCGAAGAAGCGATGGGCATGGTGCAGCAGGCCTTCGCGGAACAACGCGCGGCCGACCTGGAGCATCAGGTCGTGATCGTCTTGGAATCCGAGGGCGAGGATCCGCTCGAAGGAAGCGAGCGCCCCGGCGCGATCGCCCAGCTTGAGCAGGATTTCCCCGAAACCGGCGAGACCGTCCTCGTGATCCGGCTCCAGGCCGAGCGAGCTCTCGAAGCTCCGCCGGGCCCAGGCGTACTCTTCCCGCGCCAGGTGGGCGTAGGCTTTTCCGATGTTCAGCTCGACTGCCTGGGGGTACAGGGAAAGGCCCTCATTCAGCGTGCTGAGGGCTTCTTCGTAGCGGCCTTCGTTGTAGAGTTGGTGGGCTTTCTCGTCAAAGTCGTCGGAGCTCAAAAACCGACCCGACATCAGCGGCCTTTTCGAGGAGTTATAACAAGTTAGAAAGTTTGGGCGGGTACAGCAAGAGAATGTTACCGCTTATACCGCGACCTCGGCACCCATTCGCTCCGCGCGGCCCAGTTTCTTGAGCAGGTCGCGCAGGTGATTCTGCTCTTCCGGCGAGAGGACCCCGAACAGCTCGCGCACTTCATTGGCATGCCGGGGGAAGACCCGCTCCATCATGGTTTCACCCTTGGGAGTGAGCTGGGCGTAGATCACTCTCCGGTCCGCCGCGCAGCGTTCCCGCATCACCAGGCCCAGCTCGACCAGGTTGTCCATCACGTACGTCACGTTACCGCTGGTAACCAGCAGTTTCTGGCCGACTTCGCTGAGCGGGAGGGCACCCAGGTGAAAGAGCGCTTCCATCAGCGCGAACTGTGGAGTCGTCAGGCCATAGGAACGGATCATCCGGTCCGTCGCCCGGCTCACCGAGGCACAACAACGAGCCAGGGAGATCCAGGTGCGGAGCGCTCGATCCTGCTCTGGGGGGAAATGCCGCTCGGGAGGTGTTTTCACCTTGAAGCTAAGGTACAGCCCACCGTTGCCGCGTCAACCTACATCCTCGTCCTCCATGAACGGATACCGCCAATCCACCGGCGGTACGAAGGTCTCCTTGATCGTCCGGGGCGAGATCCACCGCACCAGGTTGAGGATCGAGCCCGCCTTGTCGTTGGTACCGCTGGCGCGGGCGCCGCCGAAGGGCTGCTGCCCCACCACCGCGCCGGTCGGCTTGTCGTTGATGTAGAAATTTCCCGCCGCGTTGCGCAGGGTCTTCTCCGCCTCGAGCACCGCACTCCGGTCCCGCGCGAAGACCGCGCCGGTCAGGCTGTACGGGCTGGTCCGGTCCACCAGCT
>JBDTTZ010000296.1:0-13412 GCA_040008015.1 Gemmatimonadota bacterium | reverse complement strand
GACTCATGCCGCACACCTCGTTGCAGGATCTCCGCCGCATGGCGGAATCGATGGCCTCGCTCAAGGGGCGCACCGTGGTCGGCACCTCCCTGCGGTCCGACTTCCGCCAGCTGAAGCTGGAGCTGTCCGACGGGATGATCCTGGTGGTGGCCCTGGAGACCGATGAAGTGGGAAGGCCCCGGCTCGAGGTCGACGTGGTCCGCCAACCGGAAGAGGACCATCGCCATCAGCTGGAAGTGCGTTTCGACGCGGTATCCTGAAGTTACCTGCCCTTCATTATCCCTTCGTAGACCAGGCGGGAAATCCCGCTGACCTGCTGCATCGCGGCTTCCCGCTTCTCGAAGCCCCGGGTAAGCACCACCACGATGACCGGGGCGCCGCGCGGCGGAAAGACGACGCCCACATCGTGAGCGATCAGGGTGATCTCCCCGGTCTTGTGCGCCACCCGGGTGCCCGGCGGCAGTCCGGCTGGAATCCCGTCGTTGAATTCCTGCGCGCTGAGAATGCGAAGCATCTCTTCGCTCCCTGCCGGCGATGCCGCCCTCCCGCGCACAATGGCTTCCAGCAAGCGCGCCAGATCCCGCGCGGTGGTGGTATTGTTCAGTCCGAGATCAAAGGCCTTCTGGTCCTCAACGCCGCGGCGGACCTCGATGGAATCGGCCCCCAGCGCGTGCGCCGTGCGATTCACCCGGGCCGGGTCCAGCCGCTCGATCAGGATGTTGGTCGCCAGGTTGCTGCTGCGCTCGATCATCCGTTCAGCCAGGTAGCGCACGGCAGCCCACGACCCGACCAGACGGTAGACAGTGGAGTCGGAATCATCCACCGGGTCCAGCGTGAACGGCGAGCCGTCCACGATCGACGCGAACTGGTTCTTCACCGGCAGCGAGTCATCCCAGCGAAGCTCGCCGGCATCAATCCGCCGCGCCAGCTCGATCAACACCGGAACCTTCATGGTGCTGGCGGCGTGAAATCTGAGGTCCGGCGAGATCATCACCGTGTCTCCGCTGCCCAGGTCCCGGGCGACGACGGCAATGGTTCCCCCGCTCGCCGCTATCAGCCGGGCGATCTTGCCGCCGGGGATCAGCCGGTCCTGCGCCGTGGCCGACCGTACCGAAGTCACCAGCCCGATGGCGAGAAGGCATAAGATTCGCATGAATGCTCTGTTCACCTTGTTACCCTCGTTTTTCAGAGTTGAGAATCGGCCATGCCGAATTCAAAACCGCCTGACCGACTGCGGTTCAGTGCCTTCACGTTGGACCGGCTGTCGAACGGACGCTGCCGGGCCCGCTGTGTCCTGACCTGGATCGACGATGTCGAGTACGTGGGAGAATCCGAGGGTCTGTCGTCCCAGGCCGGCGAGCTGCGTTGCGCCGCCCAGGCCTGTGTCGAATGCCTGGTGAAAGCCGTCGGCAACAGCGTCAGTTTCGAGCTCTTCGGCGTCAAAGCGGTGCGCGCGTTCGACTCCACCGTGGTGATCGTTTCGCTCGCCCTGAGCGGCGAAGCGGGCGCGCATCGCCTGGTGGGATGTTGTCTCACCGAGATCGATGCATCCAGGGGGGCGGCGCTGGCGGTCCTGAATGCGACGAATCGCGTCCTGGGCAATCGTTTCTTTATGCGGTGAAACATACTGCGTGACGCAACGGTACTGCTGACCGAGGCATCTCAGAAGCGTGCCGGGCAGCCTCTCGAAAAACGCCAATCCGCCGTCAATCTGCGGCAGGGCCCACCTCATTGAAAAACCGGCTGCGCTCCCTGCCCGGATTGCCGGGATCCTCCGAAATTATCCCGAACCTGGTTTACCTCGTGGTCGGGACAGCTATAATGTGATGACTCTTGAAGTTGCGCTCTGACCCGCGGGACTGACCAGGTCGGTTGCGGGAGTTCGGCCCGGTTGCTGCCAGCCTGAAAACATGAGGAGTACTCAGCTCGATTGTCCCTCCGGCGGCGGCCAGGTATCCGGCACAGCCTGGTGAAAAAAGGAGTTCCGTCATGAAGCGATGGTACCTGTTCGTGTTCGTATTGGCATCTCTCGTATCCGCCTGCGCTGGCGGGTCTCAGCCGGTCGCTACCTCACCCCGGGATTCCGCACACCCCGCGAAGGATACCGGCTCGACAGTCGCCGTCGTGGACACCCGAAACACCGCCGTCGATTCGATCCTGCTTGCTTCAGCCGATTCAGTCCTGCCCGTCGCGGAAGTGGCCGCCGAGCTTCGCCAGGCGGTTGATTCCGCCGCCGATGCCGAAGTGCTGGAACAGCTGGATAGCGCCACTGCCACGGGCGATGATTCGGGGGAGGTGACTGGCGGCGGCACCAACGCGGTCGAGGCCGTCACCTGGGATATCGATGTTGCCACGTTCACCAACCACGACCGGGTCCAGTTTTTCCTGAATTTCTTCCAGGGCCCGGCCCGGGAACGCTTCACCGTGTGGCTGTCCCGGATGCCCCGCTACGAAACATTGATTCGCCATTCTCTGGCCGAGCAGGGGCTGCCGGAGGATCTCATCTACCTGGCGCTCATCGAGAGCGGCTTTTCCAACACCGCGGTGAGCCGCGCCCGGGCCACCGGGATGTGGCAGTTCATGCGGGGAACCGCGATGATGTACGGTCTCCGGGTGGATTCCTGGGTGGATGAACGGCGCGATCCCTACCGGGCGACCTGGGCGGCCGTGCGCCACCTGAGAGACCTGCGGGACCGGTTTGGATCGGTCTATCTCGCCGCCGCTGCGTACAACGCGGGCGGGGGCAAGGTGAGCCGCGGCCTCCGCCGGCTTCCCGACGAGGAAGATGACAGCCTCAACTCCGATGCGACGTTCTTCCGCCTCGCCGATACCCGTCACCTGCGCCAGGAAACCCGCGACTACGTGCCCAAGCTGATTGCGGCGGCGCTCATCGCCAAGGAACCTGAGCGCTATGGATTCCCGGCCTTCAATGACAGCCTCCAGGGCATGCCGGTCCTCTGGGATTCTCTTGCGGTTCCCGATGCGACCGGGCTCGATGTCATTGCCCGGCTGTCCGACACGACGGTGGCATTCATTCGGGAATTGAACCCCATGTATCTCCGGTTGGCCACGCCTCCAGGCAGCCGCAGTATCATCCGGATCCCGGCCGGCAGCGGCGAACGGGTACGGAAAGCGTACGACAGCATGCCGCCAGGCAAACGGGTTTCGTTCCGCGAGCATTTCGTGACCCGCGGCGAAACGCTGGGTCACATCGCCCAGCAGTACCACATGAGCGTCAGCGATCTCCGCGAGTCGAATCCGCGGGTGGGCACCAAGCTGCGCATCGGTCAGCGGCTGATCATACCCACCGGCGGGGTGGTTGTTGCCCGCGAAGCGGCCGCGGCCGAAGATCGGCGGGCCGAGATCCACCGCTCGGTGACCAGCACACACACGGTCCGCTCCGGGGAAACCCTCTCGGAGATCTCCGAGCACTACCATGTATCGGTGACCCAGCTGAAGTCCTGGAACGGGCTCCGCAGCAACACCATCCGGGTTGGCCAGCGCCTGAAGGTTCGCTCGGGGTCGTCGACGACTTCGTCTTCTACTTCGCAGAACCGGGTAGCCAGTACCATCGGTTACCACGTCGTTCGCCCCGGCGACACCATTTCCGGCGTGGCCGCGCGGTACGGTGTCAGCCAGGCCGCACTCCGGTCCGCGAATGGCCTCGGCAGCAGCTCGCTGATCAAAGCCGGCACCAAACTAAAAATCCCTGGGTAGAGGAATCCCTCCTCCCTTGGGGAGAGGGGCGGGGTGAGGGTCCAAAAAAAGCGCCGCCCACTCGGGCGGCGCTCTGTTTTGACGAAGGGTGAGTCAGCTACTCCACGGTCGGCCTGGCCGGAGTGGTCCGATAGCCCTTGAGCACCGCGTTCTCGTAGCCGTTGGTGGGGTCGCCACCAGTCGCGACGATCTGGTCCACGATGCCAGGACCGCGGTTATAGGCGAGCAGCGCCAGCTCCAGCGTGTCGTAGCGGCGCAGTAGGTCCTTCAGATATCGGAAGCCCAATCGAAGATTGGTCTCCTGGTCGAACAGCTTTTCCACCGTGATGGCAGGAGCGTAGAACTTTGCCGTTGCCGGCTGGATCTGGGTGTAGCCAATCGCGTCCTTATTGCTCCGGGCGCGAAGTACGAAATTGCTTTCGACCTTCACCAGGCGGAAGCCGAGGGAGGGATCGATTCCCTCGCTCAGGGCGATGTCGTAAATCGCCGCGGCCAGGTCCGCCGGCACCTTGTAGCGCCGGGAATACTCCATGATTGCGTTGCCGCGATCCACCTGGAGCCGGGCGACGGCCAACTCTCCCCGGGCGGATTCCAGTTGGGTCCGGAGCTCGGTAAGCTCCCGGGTTGCGACATCCGCGCTGACCGGCATTGCCTTGTCCGCCGCGCCAACCCGCCCGATGGAGCCACCCAATCCACTCACCAGTAGGGCTGCAGCGACGACCAGCAATCCCCGAACCAGTAATGCCCTGGCTCCGAGCGGCCGCTTCGCACTCAACGGTTCGTGCATGGATCCTCTTTGCATTCGAAAACCGGGTTCACTCTCCCGCGCGGCGCCAGTCACCGCGGGTCCCGCCGGTCTTGCTTATCAGGCGCACTTCTTCGATCACCATTCCCCGATCTACTGCCTTGACCATGTCGTACACCGTCAGGCAGGCCACCGCGACCGCGGTGAGTGCCTCCATCTCTACTCCGGTCCGGCCCACCACTTTGGCCGTCGCAGATACTCGAACACCGGGTAACTCCGGGTCGAGCTGCAGCTGGACGTCAATCGCGTCAAGCCCGAGCGGATGACACAGGGGAATTAATTCCCCGGTCCGCTTTGCCGCTGTGATCCCGGCAACCTGGGCAACAGCCAGCACATCACCTTTGGCCACCGCCTGGGCCTGGACCTCTTCAAACGCCGCCCGGGACATCCGGACCGCTCCCTCCGCGCTGGCGGTCCGCGCCGTCACCGGCTTGTCCCCGACGTCCACCATGCGGGCCCGGCCGCTCTCGTCCAGGTGCGAAAGACTCACAGCGTTTCCGCCAGGTCCTGACCGAGGACCGCCAGCAGCAGCTGCGGGTTGACGTTGCCTTGAGCCATTTCCCTTGCCTCTCCAACTCGGTCCAGGGCTGCCAGCAATCGGCGGGACGGCACTGCGCTCAGCGGAGAACGGGTTCCGGCACCGCGAAGGGCCTCGGCCAGCATTTCCGCCATGGCGTCGAGGGCGGAGGTAAAATCACCCCGGGCCGAAAACGTCGTCTGCTTGAGCGCCATCTCCCATAACCCAGGCGTCTTGGCCCGGGCCGATTCGAGCAGGGCCGCCGCGAGGCTGGATCCCTTTTCCGCGCTGCCCGGGTCGGTCACCGCCCGCCCGATCGATCCCTGGGCCAGCTTCATCATGGCCTCCAGATCGCCGGAGGACGCCTCGCCATGGGCCTGGAGGAAGCCTCGGACCTGGTCGTCCTTGAGTGTCCCCAGCCGCATGGCGACCGCCCTGGACCGGATGGTCGGCAGCACCGACTCAGGGTCCTCCGCGGTCAGGACGAAGTAGGTTCCCGCTGCGGGCTCCTCCAGGAGCTTGAGCAGGGCGTTCGCCGCCTCCGGGCTCGATTCCTGGGGCACCAGTCGATCGGCATATCCGATCAGGAACACCCGGTTATTCCCCTCCACCGGTCGTAGCGCGGCCCGGCGGATGATCAACCGGGCCGTGGCGACAAAGTGCCCTGCGAGGCCTTCTGGCGGACCATACAGAGGTTGTTTCCGCCGCTCCTCGAGAACCTCTCCGAGCTGATCTTGCAACTCGTCTACCTGCTTGTCCGGTTCCCCTGACTTGGGGCGCGGCACCGGCATCAGCCAGTGCACATCCGGGTGACCCAGGCCAAGCACCAGCCGGCATGGTCTACAGACTCCACAGGGCTCGCCTGGAGGTCCCTCACAGAGAAGCCGCTGGGCCAGCCAGAGGCCCATCCGCTGCTTGCCAACCCCCTGCGGCCCCGTAAGCAGAAGGAGCTGCGGGAGGCTGCCACGCTGAACGGCAGCGGAGAGTTGACCCCGTAGCACTTCATGCCCGACCATAGGGAGGAGCGGCATGTAACAAAGATAAATAGGCGGCGGAAAAAAGGTAGCTGGAACACTGTAACATATTTTTCAACAACAAGTTACGCGATCTAGCTATGCGCCAATTTGACGCGGAAATGGCCCCGATTCACGGGTTTAGGTAATGCGAGCACCCACTATCGCATTTCTTACGTGAGCATATACTCATCGGCGTGATAATGCCTTATGGATAAAGCAGTTCCGCGCTTGTGATTTCTGTCACTTGTTGGGACACGAAGAGACTCAACTGCCAATCCGTAGATGCGGAATTCTCGTGGTGTCGCGACACTAACTCTATGATGACAACACTCGAATCTCCCCGATTTCGGGCGTTGCTCGTCCTCCCGGCATTGGTTAGGATTGACCCCGCTTTGAGTCCAGTTTTCCCGAGTAGCTCAGTTGGTAGAGCAGGTGACTGTTAATCACCGGGTCGGGGGTTCGAGTCCCTCCTCGGGAGCTCCAGGTAGATCCACTAGAAACATCGATTTCGTGAACGGGTCAGCGTTGTGCTGACCCGTTTCTGTTGTCGGACTGGTGGGCTTGACGGATCTCTCGTTGCCATGTATATAACATAACAGTTATGCAACCTACAGGTTATATGCAGCGGTCTCCGGACCGCCTCGACGCGACATTCGCGGCCCTCGCCGATCCGACCCGGCGGGCGATCCTCGCGCGACTCGCCTCGGGTCAGGCCTCCGTAACCGAGCTGGCCGAACCCTTCGCCATGAGTCAGCCGGCCATTTCCAAGCACCTCAAAGTCCTGGAGCGGGCTGGCTTGATCTCCCGGGGGCGCAACGCCCAGCGACGGCCCCGTCGTCTCGAGCCCAAGGCGCTCGCGGAGGCCAATGCATGGCTGGAGACCTACCGCCGTTTCTGGGAGGGCAACTACCAGCGGCTCGATGCGCTGCTGGAGGAGATGAAGACCATGGAACCCAAGCGTCCAGATACCAGTCAACCGGGAGATGACCGATGAGTACCGGAACACTGCAAGTCACTACGCCCAATGACCGCGAGATTGCGATGACCCGCGTCTTCGACGCCCCGCGGCAGCTGGTGTGGGATGCCCACACCAGGCCTGAGCTGCTCAAGCGCTGGCTCGGGGTCCACAACGGATGGATCCTGGCGGTCTGTGAAATCGACCTGAAAGTCGGCGGCAGGTATCGCTATGAGTGGCGCAGCCCCAAGGGAATCGAAATGGGGATGGGCGGCGTTTATCGAGAAATTGTCGCTCCCGAACGCATGGTTGCCACGGAAAAATTCGACGAGTCGTGGTATCCCGGCGAGGCGCTGGATACCACGGTTCTGCTCGAGCGGGCGGGAAAGACTACGGTCCAGGTCACGGTGCGCTACGAGTCGAAGGAGGCGCGGGATGGCGTCCTCCGGTCTCCCATGAAGGAGGGCATGGAGAGCGGCTACGACAAGCTCGCCGAACTCCTGGCCTCACTCGCCACGCAGGGAGCATAGGACCCATGCAAAAGATCACCACGTTTCTCTGGTTCAACGGCAACGCCGAAGAGGCGGCCGACTATTACGTCTCGATGTTCAAGAACTCGAAGGTCCTGAGCACCATGGGGCCCAAGGGCCAGGCGATGGGAGTGACGTTCCAGCTCGAGGGACAGGAATTCATCGGGTTGAACGGCGGCCCGAAGTACAGCTTTACGCCGGCGATCTCGCTTTTCGTGAATTGCGAAACCCAGGCCGAGGTGGACGAGCTGTGGGGAGGCAAGCTGCTGGGGGATAAGGACCGGGTGAAGGCCGACCGGGTGATGCAGATGAAGAAGATCGACATTGCAAAGCTGAAGCAGGCTTACGAGGGGTGAGCACTGGCGGCATGGAGAGCGACGAAGCACTGGCCTGGCTCAAGCGGCATGGCACCAAACGCACCCGGGATGGGATGGCGCGCTACGCCATCCCCTCGGACCACGCGTTCGGGGTAACCGTGGCGGACATCCGGCTGCTGGCCAGGCGTCTGAGGCGCGACCACTGGCTCGCCGCCGAGCTCTGGGATTCCGGCTGGTACGAGGCCCGGATGCTGACCGCATTCGTCGCCGAGCCGGCCCGGGTCACCCCGGCGCTGATGGACCGATGGGCCAGGGACTTCGACAACTGGGCGATCTGCGATACCTTATGCTTTCACCTGTTCGATCGCACGCCGCACGCCTGGGCTAAGGTCGCGCAATGGAGCCGACGGCGGGAGGAGTTCGTCAAGCGCGCGGCGTTCGCGACGTTGTGGGGGCTCGCTCTCCATGACAAGGACTCCCCTGACCGACTGTTTGCCCAGGGTCTCCGAATCATCGAGCGGGAGGCGAAAGACGATCGTAACTTCGTCAAGAAAGCCGTGAGCATGACCCTGAAGGCGATCGGCAAACGCAAACGAGCGCTCAATCCCGCCGCCATAGCCGTTGCCAGGCGCCTGGCCGGTTCACCCGACGCTGGGGCCCGGTGGGTGGGCAAGGACGCGCTCAGGGAGCTCATGAGGAAGCCGAAGAATGCTTGAAGCGGTGCGGCCCATCGAACTGGCCGAGGTGCTGGAGGCCCGCAAGCGGATCGCGGGGACCATCGTGCGCACGCCGCTGGTTCGCCTGGAGCTGGGGCCGAACTATCCGGACATCCGGCTCAAGCTGGAGAACCTGCAACCGATCAACGCCTACAAATTGCGGGGCGCCGCCAATGCGGTGGCCATGCTGTCGGAGGCCGAGCGCAAGCGCGGCGTCTGGACGATCAGTGCCGGGAATGCGGGGCAGGGTGTCGCCTACGCCGCGCGGAAGGCCGGGGTGCCCTGCATGGTCGTCGCGATCGAGACGGCTCCCACCGCGAAGATCGAGCGCATGAAGGCGCTGGGAGCGACCCTCATCCTGGTATCCTACGCCGACGCCTGGAAGGCTCTCGAGGCGCGCGCGCATCCCGGTGCGGAGGGAACCTTCGTGCATCCGTTCGACGATCACAATTTCATCGCGGGCCATGGGACGATGGGGTTGGAGATCCTGGAAGACGCCCCCGACACCGCTGCGATCATTGCGGGCATCGGGGGCGGGGGGCTCATCACCGGGGTTGGCAGCGCCATCAAGGCCCTCAAACCTGAGGTACGGGTCTGGGGTGCAGAGCCGGAGACGGCCGCTCCCATGGCGCTCTCGTTTGCCATGGGATCCGCGCAGGTTTTCCAAGACTGGAAGGCTTCATTCGTGGATGGTGCCGGCGGGCAGAGCGTGTTTCCCCGGATGTGGGAGCGGATGAAAACGGTGATTGACGGTTCCATCGTGGTCACCCTGGAAGAGATTCGGAACGCGATGCGACTCATGGCGGAAAAGGCGCGGGTCATCTCGGAAGGCGCTGGTGCGCTCGGCCTCGCCGCGGCGCTGACCGGAAAGGCCGGTCCCGGCCCGATCGTGGCGGTCGTCTCCGGCGGCAACATAGATCTGAAGAAATTTTCGGAACTCATCGAAGCGTAAATCCGATCCCCAGACGGCTGCGTAGTAGCAAAAGCCGTCCCTCGCCTTCCCTTTCGGTTTAGTGTCCGGAACCGTAAGTTCGAGAATCGGGGCAGGTGAGCTCCGACCCTCTGAGGGCCCATGACCAACGACTCCACGCGCCGCGAATTCGTACTCCTCTGGTCCGGGGCATTCCTCTCCCTGGCGACCGGGGTCCGGACCGCGGGCCGGCCCGGGATGCCGTCCTGTCATCAGCGGGTCCGCCATGTCGTGCATCCCGAGCCCAGGCCCGGCATTACCGCCGCCCGGGTGCTTCCCAGGGAAAAGCTCACCGACCATCCCGACGCGGTCACGGCGTTTGAGCAGGTGCGCCAGATTCCCCAGATTGTGGACGGGATCGGTTGCCATTGCGGGTGCGCCTCCCGGGCCGGGTTCTACTCTCTGCTCAGCTGCTACGAGGGAGAGGGGATGGCGATGATGTGCGAGGTGTGCCAGGGCCAGGGCCGCCTCGCTTTCCGGCTCTTCAACTCGGGCAAGACGCTGGACCAGATTCGCGCGGCTATCGACGCGCGCTACGGGTAAGCTCCAACCATCGGGTTCATCCTTCATTCGAATTCAGGAGTGCTATGTCAGCAAGAGTCTTTCCCGTCCTGGCGGGATTGCTGGGTATTGTCCTGGCGGGTGGTGGTCCCCTTGAGGCGCAGATCAGGGCCAGCGAACGGGGGCAGGTTTCCCAGACGGTCGACGGCACCACGATCAAGATCGACTACGCCCGGCCCAGGGCCCGGGGGCGGGACAGCGTTTTCGGTGGCGAGGTGAAATGGGGCGAAGTCTGGACGCCGGGCGCCAACTACGCGACCACGCTGGAGCTGGACAAGGACGTCCAGATCAACGGTCGCGCGGTGCCGAAGGGAAAGTATTCGGTCTGGATGACGGTGCGTGCCGACAGCGACTGGACCGTCATGTTCGACACCACCGCAAAACTGTATCACACCGAGCGTCCTGCCGAACACCCATGGCAGATCCGTTTTACGGCTCATCCGGAACCCCGCACCTCGATCGAAGTGCTGACCTGGTGGTTTCCCGAGATTCGCCCGGATGGTGCCATCATGGCGATGCAATGGGGTGACCGGTACGTGCCGCTCAATGTGACGGTGACGCCATCGCACCCCATCACGATCGCCGCCGACCTCGCCCGCCAATATGTCGGCAAGTACGATTTCGCGTGGGTGGACGACGACTCCGCGGCAAGCACCCCCGACACGTCAAGCCATTCCACCGCCGCCGACAGTGGGGAGGCGAAAGCCCCGCCGCCAACGACCTTCACTGTGGTCTATGAAAGAGGTTCGTTATGGGGAATGTGGGACCCGGCCCCGTGGCCGGGCATGGAGAAGGTCCTGCTCATCAGGGCGGGTGATGCTCTGTTTTTCCCGACCGTGATGAAGGACGGCCAGATCTATGATTCCATGGACGACATGGCCGTTGAGTTCCAGGTCGCCAACGGGCGCGCCAGCGGATTCGAGGTACGAATCGACACCGATGAGATGATCGCGAAGGCGACCAGGAAACCCTAGCCTCCAGCGCTGCTTAGTGCTGGGTTGAGAACCGGTCCAGGACCTCGCGCTCACCGGCGGTGAGGCTGGCGATGCCTTTCGCGCTGATCTTGTCGAGGATCCGGTCCACCTCCTCGCGATTGACCTCGTGCATCTTGTCCCGGGGAATACTGGACCAGCGCTGCAGGTCGGCGGTGCCGCTGGAGATGCGGGACTTCCGTTGCAGTGGCGTTGCCTTGGCCCGGAAGCTGCCCGCCGGCGAACGCGCCTGGATCCATCTCAGGTAGAGGTATCCCCCAAGAAATCCGCCCAGGTGCGCGAAGTGCGCGATGCCGTCCCCGCCGCCAATGGACGAGATGGCGGGCAGCAGGTTCATCACCGTCATGAGAATGATGAGCACAAAGGCGGGAACCGGCAGGACAAACCAGAGAAGGATCTTATCGTGGGGCCAGAAGATGGCATAGGCGAGCATGACGCCAAAAATGGCCCCCGACGCCCCGATGATGGGGACGTGGGGCGAAAACAGCGAAAGAATCCCCCCCATGATGCCGCTGACGAAGTAGAGACCCAGGAAGTGGCGATCTCCCAGCCGGCTTTCCACCCGGGGTCCGAAGAAAAACAGGCTCAGCATGTTCCAGAACAGGTGGCTGGGGCCGCCGTGCACGAACATCGAGGTGATGGCGGTCCAGGGTTGATACAGGAGTTGCGCCGGGACCAGCCACAACTGTTCGACGATCCGGGGATTCAGATCGGTCAGGAAATACATCACCACGTTGGCGACGATCAGGCGGAGGGTCCAGCGCGTCATGCCGAGAAGGCTAGATGGGGATGGAAGCGTGCGCCAGTGGGGTTATTTCCTCCGCAACTCGTCCATTTCTTCCAGTGAGCGGGGCCAGTCTTCCTTCAACAAGCGCGACAGGCTGCGATCGGCCAGCAGGCGTCCGCCGGTCTGGCAGGTGGCGCAATAGTTGGTCTCGTTGCTGGCGTACCGGATTCGCTGCACCGGCGCGTCACAAACCGGACACGGCTTGCCGAAACGGCCATGCACGGCCATTCCCTCCCGGAACGCCGTCACTTTGGCTGGGAACCCGCCACCGGTTTCTCGACGCAGCCGGTCGATCCATTCGGTGAGCACGTCGCGGGTGGCCCGGTGCAGCGTGGCAATCTCCGGGTCGGTCAGCTGCCGGGTGAGGCGCACCGGTGAGAGTCGAGCGCGGTGGAGGATCTCGTCGGAGTAGGCGTTCCCGATCCCGCTGAACAACCGGGGGTCGGTGAGGGAGCGCTTGAGAGTGTGATTTTCCCGCTTCAGCGCTTCGGTGAATTCTGCAAGCGAGCTCTCCAGCACCTCCAATCCGCCGCGGGCGTGATCCTCCAGCGCTTGTTCGCCCCGTACCAGGTAGATCGAAGCGCGCCGCCTGGCCCCGGCCTCGGTGAGGACCAGGGTGCCGTGGGCAAAGTCCCATGCGGCCAGGCCGACCTTGCGGGGAACCGGGGCCGCGGGCTCCAGCCACTTGAGCCGTCCCGCGATCATCAGGTGGAGCACCAGGAAGAGTTCGCCCTCGAATCCGAAGACGATCCGCTTTCCCATGCGATCGAGCCGGGTTACCCGGCGGCCCACCAGCTCCGATGGTGCGGGCTCCACCGAGCGGAGCACGAACGGGCTGGTGATCCGGAGCCCGAGCAACGGGTGGTCGAGGACGCGGGGGGCCAGCGCCTCGAGATAGACCGTGATGTCGGGAAGCTCAGGCATCGCCGGTCAGTCCTCCCCCACGTTCCCGCCAATAGCGACATGGCCAGGGCGGGGCTCCCGCTGGGTCCGCCAGGCGTCGAGTGCCAGCAGGACTCCGGAGAGAATCACCAGCGCCGCCCCGGCCAGCTGGAGCAGGCCGGCGTGCTCGCCGAAGATCGGAATCGCGAGCATGTGGGTGAAGACGATGCTCAGATAGGTCAGGACGCTGAGCGGCGCCGCGCCGCTGCTGAACGCATACGAGCGGGTCATGGCGATCTGGCCGATGCCGCCGGTCAAACCGGTTCCCACCAGGTACAGCGCCGCCTGCAGATTGGGCGTGACCCATACCGGGATCGAGATGGCCAGGTTGGTGAGCGCCGCTACCACGGAGAAATGCAGCACGATGGCTTCGCTGCTCTCGCTGGGGCCGATCTTCCGGAGCCAGATCATCGCGAGGGCATAGAAGAACGCGCTGGATGACGCCATGATCGCCACGCCGCCGGCGCTCTGAAACGTCGGCCGGACTACGCTTACGACGCCGATGAAGGCGAGGAGAACGACCAGGCCAAGGTGGCGGCCGACCCGTTCGCCCAGCAGGGGGCGGGAGAGCAGGGCGACGAAGATCG